>NZ_JBFODS010000052.1:0-28433 GCF_040908445.1 Aeromonas sp. R10-2
TATCTGCTCCGGGCTCCACCACCAGGCGAGTGTCAGCTCGACAAACTGGATGACATCGGCAGATAGCCGAGATTTGGCCGCACTGGCCCGTCGGTGGGTGGCGTGCTGATGCGCATTGTCTGGCTGGTAGCCCTGCGGCCCGGCGTTACGACGCAGCTCCCGGTAGAGGGTGGAGCGATGAACGCCAATGGCGCGTGCGGTGGCAAGGATGGACATCCCCTGTGCGCGAAGCACCGATAACTGGTATCGTTGCCCCTCGGTCAACTGCTGATAGCTCATGGTGATACTGCTTTTACTTTGGCGAGCATAAGGGTACCACCAATCATCAGTTGGCCACCTCTCGCCATTCATCCATGAGTGTCGCACTTATTATCTGAATTCCCGCACAAGCTGCTGCTGATACACCAAAGCTGGCACCAGAAAGTAGTGCCCTTTTTAACGGAACGCCCCCATATTCAACAGAACTATCTGCTTTATCATGTCTACCATAATCAGTTTCCATCAGAATCTGGTACTCCTCAAATAGCGTATCAGCTTCTTATTGCAGATTATTTCCTGCTACGCAGTTATTTGTCCTTGATCGCGATGGATGAGGCGCCACTCACCGAGCGGGATATCACGGATCTGTTTTATAGCTACCATACACTCCGCCAGCATAACGCAAAATTTGCGACTGTATTGGAGCAAGGATTGCAACAGTCCGGTCTGGCAAGTGATATCACCCTGTATGCCCTCTTGAAAACGGGCCATGAGCGAGGTTGATGCTGCCGGATATATAGCCTGATACGGTTTTTTCAGAGTAATCCGGTTGCGATTGTGTGCAAGGGGGATGTTACCCTCCGCTGCGGCTCTTGATTGCACTAGCACCGATCGCCTCGCATATCTGCTCCACCCCATTGAGGGCTCTCGGGGTGAAGCGGTGCAGCTCATCCGAGTTGATCAAACGGAGTCGCTGATGCAGCACCGCATCGAGATTGGGCCACTTCTGCCAGTGACGCAGGGCGTCAGGATCTTGACTCCCCGCCAGGATCAGCGCCGGGTTGGCTCTGATCACCTGTTCCATGTCCACTTGCGGGTAGGGGGTCTTGGCATTCGCCATGACGTTGATCCCGCCGCAGAGCTCGATGGCCTGGGCAGGCCAGGCATTGCCACTGACGCTGGTGAGTGGCGGGTACCAGAGCTGGTAGAACACTTTTACGCCGGTTGGCTGGCCATAACGCTGTTGCAGTTCATGCAGGCGCGCCAGATAGCGATCGGCGGCTTCGTTGGCACTCTTTTCCACCCCCAGCACTTTGCCCAGCGCCCGCATCTCGGTGGCCAGCGAGGCAAAATCGGTGGGCTCCGAGTAGAAAACCGGGATTCCCAGCTGCTCCAGCGGGGCCAGCATCCGTGACTGGGCAGAGCGCCAGCCCAGGATCAGGTCCGGTTTTTGCGCCAGCAGGGCCTCGACGTTGATGCTGCGATAATTGGCCACCTTGGGCTTGGTTTTCACCTCGGCGGGATAGTCAGAGGCATCGTCGATGGCGACCAGCTTGTCACCGGCACCTATATCGTAAAGCAGCTCGGTAAGATGAGGCACCACGCTCACCACCCGGCTCGGGGTCGCCGCCAGAAGCACACCGGGCAACCAGGCCAGCAGCGCGCAGGGCAGCCAAGTCGGCAATCGCAACCATCTACCCATGAAATACCCCCGCCACCGTGACAAGCAGCGCCAGCATCAACCAGCCCCAGCCAATTCCTTGCAGAATGTTGAGTACCTTGCGCGGTGACTCGCCATCGGGGTCATCACCGCTGCCAAGTACCGACCAGCGTTGCAGGGTTCCCTGATAGTAGCGGGGGCCACCAAGACGGATCCGGCACTTGTCAGCAAGTAGCATCAACAGCATCCCGATGGCGGGATAGGGCCAGAGCGCACCACTTCGTAGCAGCTGCGCTGCCTGTTTGAGGCGGCTTGCCAGCAGTGGCAGCCCCAGCAGCAGAATGGTGAGGGTATTGAGCCCCTGATAGAGGGCACTGGCGGCGCGACCAAAGTAGTCGAAGGCGGGGTCTTTGCGACTCCAGCTCTGATTCATCAGCTGTACCAGCCGCCAGAGCAAGGCGCCCTGTACGCCAGCCAGGGCAAATCCCAGCAGCGGGCCAGCCCATTGGCCGACCAGACGCAGGGCGCAGCTCTCCGTCACTGCTTTGGCGAGCCCCATGGCCGAGAGTTTGCCGGTTTCCCGTTTGAGCCAAGGGGTGGCTTGCAATCTGGCCAGCGGCAACGTCTCCTGCGTCGCGAGCGAGCGGGTTGCATGGGCGAGTTCGCGCAGCGGACGGGATTCGATCATCAAGAGCAGGAACAGCAGGTCAAACAGCGGCTCGCTCAGAGCCAGATTGCGCAGTGACCAGAGTCCGGCTGCGCAGGGAACCCAGACCACCAGCATCGCCAGCATACCTGCTTGCAGCTGCTGGCGTGGCGTGCCATCGGCCCTGTGCACCTTGTGTCCCAGCCGGGTCAGCAAGGGCGTGACGGCAGAAAGACGCAGATGGGATGGCCACGGGATCACCGCCTCCAGCAGGGCAGCCCCCACCAGAATGGCCGCCGTCGTCGAGAGGAGGGCGTCGGCCATCAAATCAAGCGAGCCGGTCTCGATCACAGCTTGCCGAGCATCTTGATGATCACTTCGGCAGAGTGCTTGCCGGCCACTTCGATGAAGGCATCGAAGGATTCAACCTGTTCCTTGCCAGCGATATCGGACATCGCGCGTACCACCAGATAGGGCACTTTGAACATGTGGCACACCTGACCGATGGCGGCACCTTCCATCTCGACCGCCAGCATCTGCGGGAAGTCGGCGCGAGCCTTGGCGATGGCGTCCGGTTTGCACATGAACTGATCGCCGGTGCAGATAAGGCCGACCTTGGTCTGGTGTTTGCCCTGCTCGGCGATGCAATCCTGAGCGACTGCAATGAGCTTCTCGTCGCAGGGGAAGGCGGCGGGTTGCTGCGCCATCTGGCCCATCTCGTAACCAAAGGCGGTCACGTCGACATCGTGGAAACGCATCTCGCTGGCGATCACCACATCACCGATATGCAGGTCTTGGGCAAAGCCGCCCGCAGAGCCGGTATTGATGACGCAGTCGGGAGCGAACTTTTCCAGCAGCAGGCTGGTGGCCACGCTGGCGGCGACCTTACCGATACCGGAGCGGGTCAGGATCACCTCTTTGCCTGCCAGTATCCCTTGATAGAACTCGCAGCCGCCCAGTTGCAGGGTGGTGGGGTTGCTCATCTGGCTGCGCAGCAGGGCTACTTCTTGCTCCATGGCGCCGATAATACCTACTTTCATTGCTGACCTCGTCTTGATAGCCGTGTGGCTGAATTTAAGTTGCTGTAGATCATAACAAAAGATGGCGTCGGCGCCGAGAGGCACAAGCGAAAGGAGAGATGAAACGCGGCGCTCCATATGGGAGCGCCGCTGGTTGCAACAAACGCGTTGGCAAAAAAGAGAGGTCTTCTTAACCGAGCGCGGTATCGAGCGTCATCATCAGGGCAAAGCCCGCCATCAGACCCAGGGTGGCATAGGTCTGATGACCGTTGCGATGTGTTTCCGGGATCACCTCGTGGGAGACCACAAACAGCATGGCACCGGCGGCGAGCCCAAGCCCGACGGGATAGGCGATGGCCATGCCGCTGGAGAGCCCCACCCCGAGCAGTGCACCGAGTGGTTCCAGCAGGCCGCTGGCGATGGCAACCAACACCGCCACCGAGGGGCGAAAACCGGCGGCGCACATGGCCAGTGCCACTGCCAGTCCTTCTGGAATATCCTGCAGTGCGATGGCGGTGGTGAGCGGCAGCCCCACCGACATATCCCCTTGCGAGAAGCTCACCCCGATGGCCATCCCCTCCGGCAGGTTGTGCAGGGCGATGGCAAATATGAATAGCCAGACCCGGGAGCACTGCTGGTGGCCGGGGCCGCAGGGGCCGGTCTTGTCATGCTCGTGCGGGGTGAACTGATCCAGCCCCAGCATCAACAGCACCCCGAGGGTCATGCCGACTACAACCACGGCGGCGGCACTAAAGCCGTTGCCGGTGATCCCCTCGGCGGCTTCCAGCCCCGGCAACAGTAGCGAGAAGGCACTGGCGGCCAGCATCATGCCAGCGGCAAAGCCCAACATGGTGTCCTCACCCTTTTGCGGCACAGAGCGCAGGAACAGGGCGGGCAGGGCGCCGATGGCGGTGGCGGCAAACCCTGCGGCGCCACCGTTCAGGCCGTAGCGCACGCCGCTGGTCACCTCGCCGGTCGCCAGCATGATCAGGCTCTGCAGCAACAGGAGCAGCACCGCGACCAGCGCGATAAAGAGGCCGAGAGCGGTGAGCGGGCGACTTTGCATCTGGCTGCGCAGTTGCTGTGACCAGGATAACGGGGGGAGGGCTGAAAGATGGTCCATGACATGACCTCGGGGTGTGCAAAGTGGATGGTGACATTACATCGACTCGGCCACCCCTTGTCCATGTCTGCAAGACGATTGCCGCTATCGGAAAAGCGAGGGAGACGTTTATCCAGGCAATATGGGTAGCTTAATCAGCAGCCAAAGGCAGGCGGTGAAAGGGAGTGTCGGAAATGGTTGAAGTGGGTGTTGAGTGGCAAATGGGGATGCATCGTCATGCTTTTAAACAGAGGGCGAATGTCGGGACCTGGAGTGCGGACGTCAGAGATAAAAAAACCGGCTTGCGCTAATGCCAGTCAGTTAAGCCTGACTGGCATTGTTTTTATTGGTTTTTTTTACACTGTACCTCTGTGGCCTTGCTTTCACGCAGCGGGGGTAACTTCGCTCCCTGCGTTCCGGCAACACAAACTGCCCCGCCTGTTTCTCCAGGTCAGCTACCCGTTTCGGGATAGTCCCCGGTGACAGGTAGGGCATGCAGCTCAGTTCATGGATGAGGTACACCGATGCCATGTGAAAACTCAGCTGACTGGCCGTGTATCCCTTCAGGCTCGCCGCCATCTTCACCATCTGGCTGCGCAGCAGGTTGTACGCCAGCAGCATGCCCCACAGCTCCTGTCGTATTCCCGCCGCCTTCTTGCTGCGCAGGGTCAGTCGGTGTTGTTGCAGACTGTGCTTCATCTCCCGATAGCCCAGTTCGATTTCCCAGCGATGGCTGTAGAGCTCAACAATCTCGGCGTTCGGAAAGCGCATCGGGTCGACCATCGAGGTCAGCACCTGCCGCTCCTGGCCGTTGATAGTGCGAGTCAGCAAGCGGGCTTCCACCGTGTCCGGCAGTTGCGGCCACTTCTTCCTCGCCTGTGGGCTGGTTTTCAGCAAGACCAGTGCATCCTGGCGCCCCAGTTTGCGCACCACCTCGTATTGGGTGCCCTTTTTGAGCGGCAGCAACCAGTGCCGCTCAACGCCCGCAGCCTGCCATGCGTGGAGCAGGCCGAGGGAGTAGAACCCCTTGTCGAACAGTGTGAGCGAGTGGTCCGGTGTGCGCGCAATGAGCTGCTCGGCCAACACCATCTCGTTGACGGCGCAGCTCTCCATGACGGCCTGAACAAGCAGGTGGCTGGTGAGCTCCATCTGGCAGAGCATGCGCACCTGCGGATAGGCGGTCTCCCCATGCTGGGTGCCGGGCTTGGCAAAGGCAGCGGCATTGTCCGGAGTATCGGGAGTTCGCCACATCACGCCATCGACGGCGAGCAGTTGCAGCCCGGCCCAGCCAGGGTGATTGGCCTGTTGGTGCCAGCGCGAGGCGGTCTCGTGAAACAACCGCTCGATGCTCTTGTCCCCGAGCTTTTGGCGGGCTTGCAGGAAGGCGCTGGGGGCAACAAAGGGACGGTCACCGGGCAGTAGGATATCGAGCTGATTGACCAGCTGGGTCATGGGGACGTGGCGGAAGATGGCCATGCCGATGATGGCCCAGACCAGTCGCTCCATGGGCATACGGCGACGGCGCAGGGTAGCAACGCCCTCTTCGCCGAGCAGAGTGGTGATGAGCTCGTTGGGAATGAGGTCAGAAAGTGACTCAAACTGAGCGGCCTTGCTGGCGTGGAGGAAGTCGAGAGCTTGAGCGATGCGCATAAAAAATCCGAAACCAATCAACAAGTTTCGGATTTTCACACATCAGAAGGATCGGTCAATGGATCCTTAACTGATCGGCATTACCGGCTTGCGCCGGTTTTTTTGTATTGGTGAATGCTGGAAGCTGGCTTATTTGGCTAGAGACTCCGGCAGCTCTTCACGGATCTTGCCGAGCATCTCTTTCAGTACGCGCGGGTTGGCAACCACGATGTTGCCGGAGTTTTCGTAGTTGTGACCACCGACGAAGTCGGTGACGATGGCACCGGCTTCTTTGGCCAGCAGCTCACCGGCAGCGGTATCCCACGGCTTCAGGCCAATTTCCCAGAAACCGTCGACGCGACCGGCGGCCACATAGGCCAGATCCAGCGCGGCAGAACCGGAACGACGGATGTCGGCACATTCGATGAACATGCTCTGGAACATCTTCAGATACGGCTCGATGTGATGCTTTTGCTTATAGGGGAAACCGGTCGCCAGCACGGTGCCAGCCAGCTCTTTGGCTTTGCCGACACGGATGCGATAGCCGTTCAGCTGGGCGCCGTTACCACGGGTAGCAGTGAACAGTTCGTCACGGATGGGATCATAAACAACGGCTTGTTCGGTTTTGCCTTTCACGCGCAGTGCGACGGAAACGGCAAAGTGCGGAATGCCTTTGACAAGGTTGGTCGTGCCATCCAGTGGGTCAATGATCCATTGGTAGTCCGGATTGGTACCGGCAATCTCACCAGACTCTTCAGCAACAATGCTGTGTTCCGGGTAAGATTTTTTGATGGTGTGAATGATGGCCGCTTCGGCTTCACGGTCAACGTTGGTCACGAAGTCATTGCTGCCTTTTTGGATAGCCTCAATGTTCTCGGGCTGGGAGAAGGCTTTTACTACAACTTGACCGGCGTTGCGCGCAGCGCGCACGGCGATATTCAGCATCGGATGCATAGGTTCACCACTGGATGTTAAAGAACGGGGGATAAAAGGACGCGGTATGATACCAGTATTTTGTGCGATGGCAACTGTTATCCCCCTACGACCAATTGATTAGCACTGCCAGATTTGACGGCTCCAATATAGACCAGATCTGCGCTAGTCTTATCCCAGCAGCCTGATACCGGCTGTCATGAGCATAGGGATATGAGCCATCTTAAATGCGAAAGGGGACTCCCTCCGACGTAGGTGGGAGGGGAATTTCGCCGGGGCGTCAGCCCCGCTGGTTTTGAATGTATTGCTTGATCACCTCCAACGGTGCTCCGCCGCAAGAGCCCGCAAAGTAAGAGCGTGACCAGAGTACGGGTTTGCTGTAAGCACCTCTCAAGTCCAGAAATTCATTACGCAGTCGCCTTGATGTGACCGCCTTTAACGAGTTCACCAGTACCGATAGCTGCACCGTTGGCGCGTACTCTATCAGCATGTGAACATGATCAGCCTCTCCGTCACACTCTTTCAGTTCCGCACCAAAATCTCTGCAAACCTCTGCCGCACACTGACCGACGGAAGCGTGATGCAGATCCCCCAATATCGGCTTTCGATACTTGGTGATAAACACCAAATGTACGTGCAAAGCGTAGGCCGCATGGCGTGATTTATTAATTTTAGTGAATTGCATTCTGTCACTCAATCGGGCTTAATAGATATGGCAATAATGCTACACACTGAACGCTAAATGCAAATTCTGAAAGCCTACAAATTCCGACTCGAACCGACCGAACAACAAGCGCAACGCCTGCGCCAGTTGGGCGGTTGTGCTCGTTATGTCTGGAATCACGGGCTGGCAGAAACCAAACGCATTCTGGATGCTGGCGAAAAACTGCCTTCTGCCTTTGAGCTGAACAGGATGCTCACCAGTTGGAAGAAAGACCCAGAAATGGCCTTTCTGGCCGAGGCATATACCGACAACCTCCAGCAGAAGCTCAAGGATTTGCATGGCGCGTGGATGCGCTGCTTTGATAAGAAACTCGCCGCCAAGGCACCCGTATTCAAGAAAAAAAGCGACAACCGCGACGCTATCCGGTTCGTCAACTTCGACAAGTATTGCCGCCTTGAAAAGGGTCGCGTGAAGCTGCCTGCCGGGCTGGCGTGGGTCAAGTTCCGTCAGTCCCAGCCAGTTGAAGGGAAAATTAAAAACGCGACCGTCAGCCAAGCAGCCGGGCACTGGTATATCTCCTTTCAGGTCGAGCAGGAGACGCTTGAGCCAATTCACCCCTCCGGCTCAATGGTCGGGCTAGATGCGGGGATCGCCAAGCTCGCAACCCTGTCAGATGGCACGGTGTTTGAGCCCGTCAACAGCTTCAAAACCAATCAGACCAAGCTGGCAAGGCTCCAACGCCAGTTGAGCAAAAAGGTAAAGTTCAGCAGCAACTGGAAGAAACAAAAAGCCAAGATCCAGCGGCTGCATTCACATATCGCCAATAGCCGCCGCGATTACCTTCACAAGGTCACAACGACTATCAGCAAAAACCACGCGATGATCGTCATTGAGGATTTGAAGGTTGCCAGCATGTCAAAATCAGCAGCGGGCACGACCAGCCAGCCGGGGCGCAACGTCCGGGCAAAATCAGGGCTGAATCGTTCGATATT
This sequence comes from Aeromonas sp. R10-2, assembly GCF_040908445.1. Lineage (NCBI taxonomy): Bacteria > Pseudomonadati > Pseudomonadota > Gammaproteobacteria > Aeromonadales > Aeromonadaceae > Aeromonas > Aeromonas sp. R10-2. Next base: position 8,625 of record NZ_JBFODS010000052.1, read on the forward strand.
AGATCAGGGCTGGTTTGAGCTGCGCCGCCAGCTCGAATATAAGCAGGCATGGCGAGGCGGTCAGGTGTTGGCGATAAACCCGGCCTACACCAGCCAGCAGTGCGCCTGTTGTGGGCATACTGCGAAGGATAACCGCCAGACGCAAAGCCAGTTTAAATGCGCTGCGTGTGGTTATGAGGCGAACGCCGATGTGAACGGCGCTCGCAATATTTTAGCGGCGGGACACGCCGTTTTAGCCTGTGGAGGCGTGGTGCAATCAGGCCGCCCGATGAAGCAGGAACCCGGTACTGCGCGAGCAGCTATCACCCAGTAATGGGAATCCCCCTCCTGTGACGCGAAGCGCTAAGGTGGGGGAGGATGTCAAGAATTTGTCATTAGTGAGTCAGAACGTGTCAGCGACCAGTGAAGGTCTATTGGCCATTTTGCGGTCATCACCGGAGTATGGTGATCACTTTGCCCACATCGCCGTGAGCCCCCTTGCCCAGTGGCAACCGGCCAAGACGGAGGCGGCGATCCTGCTGATCGACGGGGATGCCCCCTGGCAGGATGCCGGATTTGCCCGCGCAGAGGACGAGACGATCGGCTTGCCGGTCTTGCCACTGCTGATCCGCAAGGGGGACAAGGAGTTGACGGTCTGCGGGCCGGATGTGCGGGATCCCCGTTTCTATTTTGTCTCAAACGGCATCGTGCTGGATGAGTCGGAGCTGGCCGAGCCTGCCTGCAGCCGGGTGTTGCTGAGCAAGCTGGAGTCCTACTTCCCGCTGCTTTCCCGCCTGATCATGCTGCGCCAGCGCAAGCCGGTCGCCATGCTCAACTAGTCACGCCTGTTTTTTGATTACACAAACAACGCACCGCAGGCCATATCGGCTCGCGGTGCGTTGCTTTTTAATGGCTCGTTGTCGGCGATTTGTTGCAAGATGAGGCGGCAACGGTTTGGTCTCGCCATCGAGCCGAGCTATCTATACCGGCCCCTACTATTTCGAGTCGTACTATTCCGATTCGAACTATCCGGCTATGACCAACAAGGAGTGAATCATGATCGACTTTTACACCGCCGCGACCCCCAATGGTTTCAAGGTAGCAATCGCCCTCGAAGAGCTGGGGTTGCCCTATCGGGTCATTCCCCTCGATTTGTCGGCGCTGGAGCAGAAACAAACCGCATTTCTCGCCATCAACCCCAATGGCCGTATTCCGGCTATCGTCGATCGGGACAATGACGATTTCGCCGTGTTCGAATCGGGCGCCATCCTCATCTATCTGGCGGAGAAAGCGGGCAAGTTGCTGCCCGCCGATCCCAAACGCCGCTCTCAGGCCATCCAGTGGCTGATGTTCCTGATGGGCGGGGTAGGGCCAATGATGGGGCAGGCCAACGTCTTCTATCGCTACTTCCCGGAGAAGATCCCCGCCGCCATCGAGCGCTATCAGAAGGAGGGGCGTCGCCTGTTCGAGGTGCTCGACAGCCATCTGGCTCACCACGAATATCTGGCGGATGAGTACAGCATCGCCGACATTGCCACCTGGCCCTGGGTGCGTATTTATGACTGGAGCGGCATCTCCATCGAGGGATTGCCCCATCTGCAAGCTTGGATGGCCCGCATGGCAGAGAAGCCTGCCTGCCAGAAGGGGATCACCATACCGCCGCGCAAGGAGCAGCCCGATGAGCTGATCAAGCAGGCGCAGCAGATGGTAACGCGTTGATTTTTAACTGCCGACGGGGCGCCATGCCCCGTAATATTAGAAAAACTAGGGCAAGCTGATTATAAAGATTCGTTCGTTTTTTGTGAGCTGAGTCACTATGATGCCCCCATACCACCAAGCGTCCTGTGCGGTGGTCTGGCGGGCTCCCCGCCTACTGTTTCCAACACTGTTTTTGATTGCATCACAGCATCTGTGATCGGATTCCTCTGGGCTATTTTGTGCCAGAGGGGCGGCAGCATTTTTTCGATTTTTTGGGACTGATATGGATCGGCACAGTTTTTATCCGTTGTTTTTATTGACCATTCTGATGGTCGCTGTGGGCCAGATGACCCAGACCCTTTATGTTCCCTCCATTCCGATGATGGCGGGGGACTTCAATGTGGCCTCGGGCCAGTTGCAGGCAGTGATGGCCTGTTACCTGATCCCCTATGGCCTCTCCCAGTTTGTCTACGGGCCGCTGTCGGATCGTATCGGCCGTCGCCCGGTGCTGATCGTCGGCATGATGGTGTTTCTGGTGGGCACCCTGACCATCCAGCTCATCCCGCACTTCACCGCCTTGCTGGTGGGCAGCTTTATTCAAGGGCTGGGGACCGGTGCTGGTGGTGCCATGAGCCGCACCGTGATGCGCGATCGCTACAACGGCGCCGAGCTCAACCGCGCCAACAGTCTGGTGAGTATGGGGGTGATCTTCTCCCCGCTGCTGGCACCGGTGCTGGGGGGATGGCTGACCGAGCTGTTCAACTGGCGCGCCGGTTACTGGTTCCTGTTCGGTTTTGGTGCTGTAGCAACCCTGGCGATCATGGCCTGGTTTGGCGAGACCCTGCCTGCTGCTGCCCGTCAGCCACTGCGCGTCGGTGCTGCCTATCGTCATGTGCTGGGCAACCCCAAGTTTCAGGGCAACCTGCTCTGCCTGATGGCGACCTTTGCCGGTTTGGCAGTGTTCGAGGCTGCGGCCGGTGTGCTGCTGGGCGATGTGCTGAAACTGAGCGCCCGTACCGTGAGCGTGCTGTTCGTGCTGCCGCTGCCCGGCTATCTGTTCGGGGCCTGGCTCTCTGCCAAGCTGAGCTTCCGTTTGACTCAGGGCAAGCTGATGCGTCTTGGCATCGCCTTTCTGGCACTGGGGTCGCTTATCATTCTGGTGCCGGGGCTGTTCGGGGTGGTGAGTGCCGCCTCGCTGGTCGGTGGTGCGGCTGTCTACTTCATCGGTAGCGGCATTCTCTACCCGACCGCCACCTCCTGTGCCATCGAGCCCTTCCCGGGTCAGGCTGGCACCGCGGGTGCCATTCTCGGCGGTATGCAGAATCTGGGTGCCGGTGTGGTGACCCTGCTGGCGGCCGGTTTCCCGATGACCGGTCAGGTGACGCTGGGTGCCATCATGACCCTGATGGTGCTGATCGTGGCGCTGAGCTTTGTCTGGCTGCGCCACCACGGCTCGCCGCACGAGCAGATGGCGATTTGATGCCTGCGCTTGCTCTCTGAAAGCCCGCCTTCTGGCGGGCTTTTTCTTTGCCAGAACCGGATGAGGTTTACCGCTCGGCCTGCGTCAAGGCGCGTTTGCCGGTTCACCTTCTGCCACCAGTTCAAGAAAGGCACGCATGGCGGGGGTGATGCTCTGCTGGCGGGTCAGAAAGGCGGTATGGCCGATATTCTCCAGTGGAGCGAGTGGCAGGCAAACGAGATCCGAGAGTTTGCTGGCAGAGCGGGCGAGGCCGGCGCTGACGATGGCCCAGCCCAGCCGGAGGCGTACGGCGCTGACCAGATGGAACAGCGAGTCGGTCTCCAGTACCACGTTGAGCGAGATCCCACCCTGCTCGGCGGCGCGATCCAGATATTGGCGAAATTGCATGGTGCGGCTGGGCAACACCAACGGCTGTTGCTGCAGTTCAGCAAGCGCAATGTCGCCGCTGTGCGGGTACAGATCCGCTTCGTCACGGTTCATCAGCACCGCCATCTGGTTGGCGCCTTGCGGGTAGACATGAAAGGCGCGCCGGCCAGCTCCGCCGGCGGGCTCATCAAATCCCAGTCCGATATCGCACTGATGCAGCTCCAGCTGTGATAGCAGGGCTTCGTTGCTGAGCACCGACAGGCGAATGACGATATCGGGATAGCGCTGCTTGCAGCGGGCGATAAACGGCATGATGTCGAGATTGGACTGGGGCACGATGCCGATGCGCAGGGTGCCGGAGAGTTCGCCCTGGAACAGCGCCAGCTCCTGCTTGAGCGCCTCCTGTTCCAGCAACATCCGTTCGGCATATTGGCGCACCAGCTCGCCCGCCTCGGTCAGGGCGACAAACTGGCTGGTGCGTACCACCAGATCGGTGCCGACACTCTTTTCCAGCGCGGTAATGCTGGCCGAGAGGGTGGGTTGGGTGATGTGGCAGGCTTTGGCCGCTTTGGCAAAATGCCGGTGTTTGGCCAGTTCGTGAAAGTAGTGAAGTTGCTTGATGTTCATCTGGTTGTAGTGGAGGCAGTGGAACCGGCCATTGAAGAATTAATGAATTGAAAAAACATCTTCGATAGAACAACTCTATCAGGATATAGATTTATTTCATTGGTTTTGCGTCAGTCGCCTCTCTAAACTTGAATGCAGTTTGCATTTTTAGGCCAACCTGCATGCCTGCCCATTCTCCCGTCGCAACCCCCGCCAACTTGCCGTCACTGGATCATCTGGTAGAAGAGGTAGCCGTCGCCATCAACATCAATGGCATCAACCACGCGGTGATGATGGCGACCCCGGACGATCTCGACGACTTTGCCGTCGGTTTCCTGTTTGGCGAGGGGATCATCCGGCATAACTACGAAGTCCACGACATCCTGGTCGCGCCAGCCGAACAGGGTATTGTGCTGGATGTGACCATCGCCAACCGCTCTCTGGCCGCTCTGACTGAGCACAAGCGTCGGCTGACCGGGGCGACCGGTTGCGGTATCTGCGGCGTAGCGGCGGTGGAGCAGGCGTTGCCCGCACTGTCGGTGTTACCGCTGACGCCACCGCTGGATGGGGCCTTGCTGGCGGGGCTGCGTCCGCAGATCGCCCAGTGGCAGCTCAAGGGGCAGCAACACGGCGCCCTGCATGCGGCGCTGGCGCTGGATGCCGAGGGGGGGATCCTGCACTGCCGGGAAGATATCGGGCGCCACAATGCCCTCGACAAGCTGATCGGCCTGCTGCTGCGTCAGCAAAGTGCATGCGACACCCTGGTGGTGACCAGCCGTTGCGGTAGCGAGCTGGTGCAAAAAGCCGTCCGCTTTGGTGCACGTCATCTCATCTGCCTGGCATCGCCCAGCCAGCTGGCGGTCAGGTTGGCCCTCAAATACAACCTCAACGTCGTTCATATTCCCAAGTTTGATGCCCCGGTCAGCTATTCGAGCTATCGCCCGGCGGATCCCATCGGAGAGTGCCATGAGTCATATTGAAAAGCCCGCCAAAGCCGGCGGTTTTTCGTCCCTGCAATCCACCATGAAGCAGGTGCTGCGCAGCCAGAAGACCCGTCAGAACATCAAGAACCTGCTGCGGGTCAACCAGACCGACGGCTTCGACTGCCCGGGGTGTGCCTGGGGTGACAACGACCACGGCACCTTCCAGTTTTGTGAAAACGGCGCCAAGGCAGTGGCCTGGGAGTCCACCGGCAAGACGGTGGGGGCCGAGTTTTTCGCCGCCCATTCGGTGCGACAGCTGGCCACCCAGAGCGATTACTGGCTCGAGTATCAGGGGCGGCTGACCGAGCCGATGCGCTACAACCCGGCGACCGATCACTACGAGCCGATAAGCTGGGACGACGCCTTTGCCCTGATTGCCGACACCCTCAAGGGGCTGAATAGCCCGGACGAGGTGGAGTTTTACACCTCGGGGCGTGCCAGCAACGAGGCCTCCTACCTCTATCAGCTGTTTGGTCGCCTGTTTGGCACCAACAACTTCCCTGACTGCTCCAACATGTGCCACGAGGCGAGCGGGGTAGCGCTGATCCAGTCGGTCGGCATCGGCAAGGGGACAGTGGTGCTGGATGACTTCGACCAGGCCGATGCGGTGTTCGTCTATGGCCAGAATCCGGGTACCAACCACCCGCGCATGATGAATGCCCTGCGCCAGGCAGCGCGCGGCGGCTGCAAGATCGTCAGCTTCAACAACTTGAAAGAGGTGGCGCTGGAGCGCTTCGCCAGCCCGCAGAGCCCGCTTGAACTGCTGACCCCGGCGGCCACTACCATCAGCCACCAATACCTGACGCCGAAACTGGGTGGTGACATGGCCGCCATCCGCGGCATGGCCAAGTACATCCTGGAAGAGGTGCCTGAGGCGGTGGATCGCGACTTTATCGACCGCCACACCCGCCACTTTGCCGAGTACGAGGCGCAGGTGCGTGCCACCGACTGGGCGGCGATCGAGCTGCAGTCCGGCCTGACTCGCGCCGAGATCGTGCAGGCCGCCCGAGTATTTGCCGCCAGCCAGCGCATCATCAGCTGCTGGGCCATGGGGGTGACCCAGCATCTGTACTCGGTCGATACCATCCGTGAAATCGTCAACCTGCACCTGATGCGCGGCCAGATTGGCAAGCCGGGGGCGGGACTCTGTCCGGTACGGGGTCACAGCAACGTGCAGGGCAACCGCACCATGGGTATCAACGAAAAGCCGACCGCCGCCTTTATCGAGCGGCTCGAGCGTCACCTGCAGGTGAGCCTGCCGCGGGCCCGTGGCCACAACGTGTACGAAGCGCTCAAGGCGCTGGACGAGGGCAAGAGCAAGGTGCTCATCTGCCTGGGTGGCAACCTGGCTGCAGCGGCGCCCGACACCGACTTCACCTACGGGGCGATGAAAAAAGCCGAGCTCAACGTGCAGATCAGTACCAAGCTCAACCGCAGCCATCTGCAGGTGGGCAAGGCGGCGCTGATCCTGCCCTGTCTCGGCCGTACCGAGCTCGATATCCAGCGCAGCGGCAACCAGAAAATCACGGTGGAGGACACCTTCAGCATGGTGCACGCCTCGACCGGCGCAGCCGAGCCGGTGTCGCCCCTCTGCCTCTCCGAGACCGACATAGTTGCGCGGATGGCTCATGCCACCGTGGGCAGCGAGCGGGTCGACTGGCTGGCTCTGCGCGATGACTATGCCCGTATTCGCGATCTCATCGAGCAGACCATCGCCGGCTTTGCCGATTTCAATGCCCGCATCCAGCAGCCGTGCGGTTTTCATCTCGATAACTCCGCGGCGCTATTGACCTGGAATACCGCCAGCGGCAGCGCCGAGTTTCGCGCCAGTACCCTACCGCAATCAGTGTTGCCGGAGTGTACCCGCCATGCCGAACAGATGGCGGATCAGCCGGTACTGCTGCTGCAGAGCCTGCGCTCTCACGATCAGTACAACACTACTATCTACGGCATGGATGACCGCTATCGCGGCATCAAGGGCCAGCGCAACGTGGTGTTCATGAACGAGGCGGATGCTCGCCAGCTTGGTTTTGCCGAAGGGGATCGGGTCGACATGGCGGCCATCTGCAACGATGGGCGCGAGCGCAGCGTGACCGGTTTTGTGGTGGTGATCTACGAGATTCCGCGTGGCAATATCGCGGCTTATTACCCCGAGACAAATCCGCTGGTGCCCATCGACAGTATCGGCGCCGGCTCGTTTACCCCGACCTCCAAGTCCATCCCGGTGCTGGTGACTGCCTCCCGCCAGCAGGAGAATTTGTTGCTGGTCAAATAGAAGCGCTAACGCGACTGGCTGCACTAACACAGCATGCACTGTGAATGCAGTGATGCCCCGGGTGATCTTTTCATCCGGGGCATTTTTTCAGCTCTGAAAGGGGTAGGGTTCGTTGATCATCAGGAAAAGAAAAAGCCCGTCACGCTGGTGACGGGCTTTTGCTGTTGGTACCCCGAGATGCCGTTGCCGGTTTGGGCCCTTGAACCGTCGGTTCAAGGCGGGGATCGGATCTGACCGCAGGCTTCTCGGTCGTGCCGAGCATGCGCAATAGCCAGAAGGCAGATCCCCTGTTTGGTATGAATATCGGCTCGGGGACTTGAACCGGCTGACAAACATCCCAGGGAATTTTAAAACGGTTTGCGATTAGGGCTGTTGCCCCTCTTCGCTGGAATCACCATACTGTCCGTGCTCGATCAGGGCCGCTTCGATGGTGCGCTGCAGCATCTTGATCCGCTTGTCCATGGTCTCAGAGTATTGGTGGTTCTTCTCTTTTTCAAGGCAGAGCTCATGACAGAAATTGAGCGCCGCCATGATAGCCAATTGCTCGTTGCTGGAGACTTTGGAACGTTGACGCAGGTCGATCAACTTGTCGGTCAGCTGCTCGGCGGCCTGGCGCAGGGCATCCTGCTGTCCCAAGGGACAGGATACCTTGTAGGGACGTCCCAAAATGACGATTTCTACGGCCTCTGTGCTCATGCCTTCCTCAATACGGCGGAGCTGATTTCCGCCTTTATCCACGTGGACAACTGGGCGGGACTATATAGCGCAGATGCATAAGTTTCAAGGCCTTGCTGGCTCTGCAAGAGGGAGAATGCTAGGATCCTGACCATTAATTCTGCAAATTTGACTGAACTTTGAGCGGATCCTCTATGAGCAAAACAAACCCCCTTAAATATGCGGCTGTGGCCGACATCATGGAGCAGCATGAGCTGATGGCCAGTGCAGTCGAGGCCCATGGTGTGATCTGCGGTCTGGTGTGCGGCGGTGTTGCACTGGACGACAAGAGTTGGGTGCCCCATTTCAACGATCTGGTGAACGACGGTTTTGGCCTGCCGGCCCCGGTGCGCCAGGTGATGACCGATCTTTATCACAATGTGGTCGAGAGCTTGATGGCTCAGAAAGGCGTCGAGCTGCTGCTGCCAAGTGATGATGCCCCCCTTGATGAGCGCATCGATTCGCTGGTGGACTGGTCACAGGCGTTTCTGGCCGGTTTCGGCGTGGTGCAGCAGGAGCTCTCCCGCGCGTCGGAAGAGCTGCAGGAGATGATCCAGGATATCGCCAGCATCACTCAGGTCTCTGCCGAGTTCGATCAGGAAGATGACGAGAACGAAGCCTCCTTCCTGGTGCTCTACGAACACGTCAAGCTGGGGGTCATGATGGCCTTCGAAGAGTTTGGCAAGCGCCCCGATACCCCGAGCGCGCCGCCGACCCTTCATTGAGGTGCGGGTCAACGCGACCCTTACTGAATCTGCAAGAGCGCCTGATGGCGCTCTTTTTTATGGCGCTGTTGTGGCTAACCCTGTGAGGCACAACCGGTTTTTTGCCGGTGACCTCGCATTCGGCCTGCGGCTTTGTGATAGCATGAGGCCACCTTTTTCACTTCTTCCTCTCTGCTTATGTCTCAATCTGATGTGCGACAGGTCGATGTCACCCTGGTCGGCGGTGGAATGAGCGGTGCCGTGCTGGCCCTCTCGCTGGCAGCCCTGCTTCGATCCGATGGCTCCCCCCTCGAGATCCTGCTGCTGGAGGCAAGCGTCCCCGAACAGCACACCCATTCAGGGTTCGACGCTCGCGCCATTGCGCTCTCGGCCGGTACCTGTGATGCGCTGTTGCGACGCGGACTCTGGCCGCTGTTTGCCCCCCATTGCGCCCCCATTACCCAGATTCATGTCTCGGATCGGGGCCACTTCGGTCAGGCTCGCCTGTCGGCGGCCGAATACGGTCTGCCCGCGCTGGGCCAGGTGATCGAGCTTGCCGCTGCCGGTCATGAGCTGCAACGGGCGATGGCGGCCTCTCCCAATATCCGGGTCTGCTGTCCGGCTCGGGTGAGCGAGATTGCGCCCGATGAGGAGAAGGTGACCCTCACCCTCGAGAGCGGTGAACAGATTGAGACCCGCCTGCTGGTGGCGGCAGACGGCGGCAACTCCTTTGTGCGTCAGCACTTCAAGTTGCCGGTGACCCGCCACGACTTTGAGCAACACGCCATCATCGCCACCGTCAAAACGGCGCAAGACCCTGAGGGTCGCGCCTTCGAGCGCTTTACCGAAGGGGGGCCGCTGGCCCTGTTGCCGATGCAGGAGGGGCTCTCCTCGCTGGTATGGAGCGTCGGGCAGCATGAGGTGGATGAGCTGATGGCCCTCGATGAGGCGGCGTTTCTTGCCCGCTTGCAGCAGGCCTTTGGCTGGCGGCTTGGTCGCTTCGAGCGATGTGGCGTGCGTAACGTCTATCCGCTCATTCTGACCGCCTGCGACTATCCGCTGGCCCAGCGCACCGTGTTGGTCGGTAATGCCGCCCACGCCCTGCACCCGATTGCCGGACAGGGCTTCAACCTCGGGATGCGGGATCTGGACCTGCTTACCGGCGCCGTAGCCAAGGCGTTGGCTGAGGGGGAGGATATCGGCAGCTTCAAGGTACTGAGTGGCTACTGGCAGCAGCGTCAGCGCGATCAGGAGCAGACCGTCTGGCTCACCTCCTCGCTGGCCCAGCTCTTCTCCAATGGTCACGATCCGCTGGTGGCGGGGCGCAATCTGGCGCTCACCCTGATGGGGCGATTCCCGTGCCTCAAGGCGCCGCTTGCCTCGCGCACCCTGGGCTTTGTCGCCGATGTGTGCGGCAACTAGCCAGCACTTGTTGAGTGGAACCTGTTGACCGCCATTCGTTGATCAAAACCTATTGAATAAAGAGGTGATGCCTGCGGGCGTCCCCTCGCTGGCCAGCCGGTCAGCCCTGAAAGGATGAGATGATGCAGATGCAAAATGTGGATGTGGTGATTGTCGGTGGCGGCATGGTGGGGCTGGGGCTCGCTGCGGCCTTGAAACATAGCGCCCTCAAGGTGCTGGTGGTGGAGGGACAACTGCCCGACCCGCAGCTGGGGGAGGTGGCCGATAATCGGGTCAGCGCCCTGAGTCTGGCCAGCCAGCAGATCCTGCGCCATGTCGGCGCCTGGGACGGCATTGAAGCGCGCCGCCTGCAGGCCTACGACAAGATGGCGGTGTGGGAGCAGGACAGTTTTGGCCATATCGACTTCGATGCCGCCAGCCTGCGTCAGGCCAATCTCGGCCACATCGTCGAGAATCGGGTGATCCAGCTGGCGCTGTTTGAGGCGATTGAAGGTGCCAGCAATATCCAGCTGCTGACCCCCGCCAGAGCCAAGAGCCTGCAGAGCGGCCCGGCGGGCGCCCTGCTGCTCCTTGAAGATGGTCAGGCCATCTCGGCCAAACTGGTGGTAGCCGCCGATGGTGCCCACTCCTGGGTGCGCCGTCAGGCTGATATCCCGCTTACCAGCTGGGATTATGGCCACCACGCCCTGGTGGCGACGGTGCGCTGCGCCGAACCCCATGAAGCTGTTGCTCGCCAGATCTTCACCCCGGATGGCCCGCTCGCCTTTTTGCCGCTGTGGCAGGAGAACCTCTGCTCCATCGTCTGGTCGCTGCCTGCGGCCCGCGCCGAGGCACTCTGCGCCTGTGATGACGAGCAGTTCAATCGCCACCTTACTGCCGCCTTCGATGCCCGGCTCGGTCTGTGCAAGGTGGAGGGGCCGCGCAGCGCGATTCCTCTTACCGCCCGCTATGCCCGCGACTTTGCTCGCGAGCGGCTGGTGCTGGTGGGAGATGCCGCCCATACCATCCACCCTCTGGCGGGGCAGGGGGTCAACCTTGGCCTGCTGGATGCTGCCGCGCTGGCGGAGCAGATCTTGCAAAATCATGCCGCGGGTGAGGATATCGGCCTGCTCGACAACCTGCGCAGCTACGAGCGCTGGCGCAAGAGCGAAGCGGCTCGCATGCTGGCGGCGATGGAAGGGCTCAAGCGGCTGTTCAGCGGGGCCAACCCGCTCAAGAAGCTGGTGCGGGGCGTGGGATTGCGCGCGGCCAATCTGCTGACGCCCTTCAAGGAGGGGGTGATCCGCGCCGCCATGGGGCTGGAGGGTGAGTTGCCCGCATTGGCCCGTCCTGACTGGCCTGTTGCTGCGACCAAGGGCAGTACCATGCAGGCCAAGGGTGAAAAAAACTAATATTACTCGCCGTTTTTGACAACAAAAGTAATCCGACAAGGCTGATGACCCGTTTTGGGTGTCAGCCTTTAATTTTGCTCTGGAGCGAAACGTTTTTCTGCAAATTGTGACGAAACGGTAAAAATCAAAATTTAATCTCGCCTGAGTCGGCTTATGGCTGTTTTTATCACTGCATTTATCTTAGTGTCTGGAGTCAGTTTTACGGGAGGGGATTAGTTTTTTTTGAGCGGCACGCTCGCCTGCTTGTCATATAATCCGCTCCGTTCAAGGAATCCCTCTTGCCTGGCAAGGGCAGGAGCGAGCACACACTTTTGGATCCGGTCGCTTTTTGCTGTACGTAGTGCAGTCAGAGCGGTGGCGCGGGTCGCAAGGGTGGTCGCCAAAGCGAAAAGGCTTTTTGCTAAGGAAAGAATGCGATGATCCAGACTACTGTACTGCATCCCAAACACCTGGAAGCCGGCGCCAAGATGGTGGACTTCCACGGTTGGGAAATGCCCATCAACTACGGCTCCCAGCTGGAAGAGCACCACGCGGTGCGCAGCGATGCCGGTATGTTCGATGTATCCCACATGACCATCGTCGATTTGACCGGCGAACGGGTTAAAGCCTTTCTGCAACACTTGCTGGCCAACGACGTGGCCAAACTCACTGCCCCCGGCAAGGCCCTCTACAGCGGCATGCTCAATCCGGAAGGCGGCGTCATCGATGACCTCATCACCTATTACCTGACCGATACCTTCTACCGGCTGGTGGTCAACTCCGCTACCCGCGAGAAGGACCTGGCCTGGATCCGCCATCACGCCATCGACTTTGATGTCACCGTGACCGAGCGTCCCGAGCTGGCGATGATCGCGGTGCAGGGCCCCAACGCCAAGGTCAAGGCTGCTGCTGTGTTGAGCGCCGCCCAGCGTACCGCCGTGGTGGGGATGAAACCCTTCTTCGGCGTGCAGGCTGGCGATCTCTTTATCGCCACTACCGGCTACACCGGCGAAGATGGTTATGAAATCGTGGTGCCGCAAGAGAAAGCCTGCGAGCTGTGGCAAGCGCTGCTGGATAACGGCGTCGCCCCGTGCGGCCTCGGAGCCCGCGATACCCTGCGCCTCGAAGCAGGTATGAACCTCTATGGTCAGGATATGGACGAGTCAATCTCTCCGCTGGCCGCCAACATGGCCTGGACCATCGCCTGGGAGCCGAGCGATCGCAACTTCATCGGCCGCGACGTGCTGGAAGCACAGAAAGCGGCGGGCAATCAGCCCAAGCTGGTGGGTCTGGTGATGGAAGAGAAAGGGGTGCTGCGTGCCGGTATGCCGGTCACCTTCACCGCGGCAAATGGTGAGAAGCGGGAAGGTGTGATCACCTCCGGCTCTTTCTCGCCCACCCTGGGCTACAGTATTGCCCTGGCGCGGGTGCCCCGCGATATCGGTGAGCTGGCCGAGGTGGAGATCCGCAAAAAGCTGGTCACCGTGAAGGTCACCAAGCCCGCTTTCGTCCGTAACGGCCAGAAGCTGGTTTAATACCGTTCTGGGGGAGGGCTGTGCCTCCCCCATCCCTTTTCATATTCGTTTTTAAACGCGACTCAAAGATCAAAGGAAGCACAAATGAGCCATATCCCGAGCGAACTGAAATATGCCACTTCCCACGAGTGGATCCGTGTTGAAGCCAACGGCGAGGCCGTGGTCGGTATCACCGAGCACGCCCAGGAGCTGCTGGGTGACATGGTGTTTGTCGAGCTGCCGGAAGTGGGCAAGCAGGTCAGCGCCGGTGACGACTGCGCCGTGGCCGAGTCGGTCAAGGCGGCCTCCGACATCTACAGCCCGGTGAGCGGCGAGATCATCGCCGTCAACGAAGAGCTGGAAGGGAGCCCCGAGCTGGTCAACTCCGATCCCTACAGCGCTGGCTGGCTGTTCCGCATCAAGCTCGATGACGAGAGCGAGCTGGCCAACCTGCTGGATGCCGAAGGCTACCAGAACGTGGTGGACGAAGAGTAATGCCCCCGGGCCCTGCCAACACAGCAGGGCCCCTTTGTATGACCGCTAGCCGGGCAAGCACCGGCCGGTGGAAGGGTGAAGTCGCCCGCGCTTGCCGTTTGCCAGCCTAGGTGCCTAGGGGGCAAACGGGCCGGTTCGCAACAAGGCGATCCCCTCTTGATGCTGCCGCAGCATCCGGTGCCGCACCCTGTCTGCGGGACCCAGAACATGAGTGGAGTCGGTATCAACCGACGATCAGGAACATCAGGTCTTGGTTATCAGGATGTCATGCCAGGACTTATTTATCAGGAAATAGGGAAATGACCCAGTCACTGTTTGAACTCGAGCAAAAAACCGATTTTGTCCGCCGCCATATCGGCCCGGGCGAGGAAGAGCTGCGCCAGCTGCTGGCGACCGTCGGGGCCGAAAGCCTGGACGATTTGATTGAACAGACCGTGCCCGCCGCCATTCGCCTGCCGGGCCCGCTGGGGATCGGTGCCGGCATGACCGAAGTGGAGGCGCTGGCCAAGCTCAGGGGCTATGCCGCTCAGAACAAGATTGCCAAGAGCTACATCGGCATGGGTTATCACGATACCCATGTGCCCCACGTCATTTTGCGCAACGTGCTGGAAAACCCGGGCTGGTATACCGCTTACACCCCGTACCAGCCCGAGCTGGCGCAGGGCCGTCTCGAAGCCCTGCTCAACTTCCAGCAGCTGACGCTGGATCTGACCGGCATGGATCTGGCAAGCGCCTCCCTGCTGGATGAAGCGACCGCCGCCGCCGAGGCGATGGCGCTGGCCAAACGGATGGCCAAGTCCAAATCCAACCTCTTCTTTGTTGCCGATGACGTGCACCCGCAGGTGATCGACGTGGTCAAGGAGCGCGCGGTTCACTTCGGTTTCGACGTGGCGGTTGGCGCTGCGAGCGATGCAGTGAGCGAAGAGGTGTTCGGGGCCCTGTTCCAGTACCCCACCACCACAGGTGAGGTGAAAGATCTGCGTGCCCTGATTGCCGCGGTACAGGCCCAGAAAGGGCTGGCCTGCGTCAGCGCCGATCTGCTCTCCCTGCTGCTGCTCAAATCCCCGGGCGAGCTGGGCGCCGATGTGGTGTTGGGTTCCGCCCAGCGCTTTGGCGTGCCCATGGGTTACGGTGGCCCCCACGCCGCCTTCTTCGCCACCCGCGATGCCTACAAGCGCTCCATGCCGGGCCGCATCATCGGTGTCTCCAAGGATGCCCGTGGCAAGGCTGCGCTGCGCATGGCGATGCAGACCCGCGAGCAGCATATCCGTCGCGAAAAGGCCAACTCCAACATCTGTACCGCACAGGTGCTGCTGGCCAACATGGCGAGCTTCTATGCCGTCTACCACGGCCCGGTGGGGCTGAAAACCATCGCCTCCCGCGTGCACCGTCTCACCACCATTCTGGCGCTCGGCCTCAAGGCCAAGGGTGTTGCCCTCAAACATGCCAGCTGGTTCGATACCCTGACCGTGCAGACGGCAGATAAAGCAGTACTCATTGCCAAGGCCGAGGGGCTGGGCATCAACCTGCGTGCGGATCTCGATGGCGCGGTAGGGGTGTCACTCTCTGAAACCACCACCCGCGGCGATGTGGCCGAGTTGTTCGAACTGTTCCTAGGGGCAGGCCATGGCCTCGACATCGAGGCCCTTGACAAGGCGGCGCAGGCCCATCACGCCATTCCACAGGATCTGCTGCGCACTGACGCCGTGTTGACCCACGAGGTGTTCAACAAGTACCACTCCGAAACCGAGATGCTGCGTTATATCCACCGTCTCGAAGCCAAAGATCTGGCGCTCAACTACGCCATGATCTCCTTGGGCTCCTGCACCATGAAGCTCAATGCTACCGCCGAGATGATCCCGGTGACCTGGCCCGAGTTCGGCAAGTTGCACCCGTTTGCCCCGCTGGCGCAGGCCAAGGGCTATCAGCAGCTGCTGGCCGACCTCGAAAACTGGCTGGTGAAGGTGACCGGTTACGATGCGGTCTGCATGCAGCCCAACTCCGGGGCCCAGGGCGAGTACGCAGGTCTCTTGGCCATCAAGAAGTACCACGAGTCCCGTGGTGAGGGGCATCGCGACATCTGCCTGATTCCGGCTTCTGCCCACGGGACCAACCCGGCCTCTGCCCAGATGGCGGGGCTCAAGGTGATCGTCACTGCTTGTGACAAGTCCGGCAACGTGGATCTCGACGACCTGCGCGCCAAGGCCGCCGAGGCGGGGGATCAGCTCTCCTGTCTGATGGTGACCTACCCCTCCACCCACGGGGTGTACGAGGAGACCATCAAGGAGGTGTGCGACATCGTTCACCAGCACGGTGGTCAGGTCTATCTGGACGGCGCCAACATGAACGCGCAAGTCGGATTGACTGCGCCGGGCTTTATCGGGGCAGACGTCTCTCACCTCAACCTGCACAAGACCTTCGCCATTCCTCACGGCGGTGGCGGCCCGGGCATGGGCCCCATCGGCGTGAAGAAACATCTGGCACCGTTCGTGGCCGGTCACGCCGTGGTCAAGACCGACAAGGAGAGCCGTGACAACGGCGCCGTGTCGGCGGCACCGTTTGGCTCAGCCAGCATCCTGCCCATCAGCTGGATGTATATCGCCATGCTGGGTGACGAGGGGCTGAAGAGATCCACTCAGGTGGCCATCCTCAACGCCAACTATCTGGCCAAGAAGCTGGGTGACTCCTTCCCGGTGCTCTATTCCGGCCGCAATGGTCGGGTAGCTCACGAGTGCATTCTGGATATCCGTCCGCTCAAGGAGGCTTCCGGCATCAGCGAGATGGACGTGGCCAAGCGGCTGATGGACTACGGCTTCCACGCGCCTACCATGAGCTTCCCGGTAGCGGGCACCCTGATGGTCGAGCCGACCGAGTCTGAATCCAAGCGCGAGCTGGATCGCTTCGTCGAGGCGATGACTTCCATCCGCGCCGAGATTGCCAAGGTGCAGGAGGGGCAGTGGAGCCTCGCCGACAACCCGCTGGTCCATGCGCCGCACACCCAGGATGACGTGATGGATGCAGAGTGGTCCCGTGGTTACAGCCGCGCCGAGGCGGTGTTCCCGTCCGACGCCGTGCGCGCCGCCAAGTTGTGGCCCTCTGTGAACCGCATCGACGACGTCTACGGCGATCGCAACCTGTTCTGCTCCTGTATCCCGACTGAGGATTACGCCAAGTAAGTGGCGTTTTGATCACGGCCATTTAAGTTGGAAACCGTGACATTGAAGTTGGAAACCGACCATTCAAGTTGGAAACTCAAAGGCCCTGCAACAGCAGGGCCTTTTTATTTTGTGCGGTGAATATCTGTAATTAAATTACAAAAATGATCTCGGTTGGATCTTTCAGGCAGGTCAGGGTCTACCTCTTGTTAATGGTACACATAAAAGCATCATTTCCATTGATGCAAAATAATGGGCATTGATATTGACTCAGTAGTGTCAGATGCGACACACTGTGACTGCATCATTAACGATGAAGAGATTTTTTGTGAAGCTGAACCAAATTGCCACCATCAGTGCTGGGCACCCCTATCGCGGCAAGATCCCGGAGATCGATTCCGGCAGCATGGCCGTGGTGCAGATGAGAGATGCCTCGCCAGAAGGGGGGGTTGACTGGTCTGCCTGCCTTCGTTCTGAGCCTACCAGCAAGAAGGAACCTGACTGGCTGCAAACCGGCGATATCTTGGTGGCGGCCCGTGGCAGCACTAACTATGCCGTGCTGGTTGATACCGGGCTTGCACCATTGCCCGCCGTAGCCGCCCCTCACTTCTATGTGGTGCGGTTACATAGCGAGGCGCTCAGTCCCGAATTTCTGGCCTGGCAGCTCAATCAGTCCCCTTGCCAGCGCTACTTCGAGCTTCACGCCGAAGGCAGCGCGGCAAAAAGTATTCGCCGTCAGGTGTTGGAGGAGGCCCCTATCGGCATCCCATCTCTTGCGAGACAGGCCGCCATCATGAAGCTGGCCCACAGCCTGCGTGAAGAACGGAACCTGATGCAACAACTGCAACGTAACGGCGAGCAGATGATGCAGGCCATCGCTGCCAGCCTGCTCGAACAATCCGATCAGCAACCGAAATAGTTTCGCTGAGCAGCCCATTTTTCCAAGAAATACCCAAGGAATTGTGACTTATGACTACCTCGATAAACCAGGACGATATCAACAAGGCCCTCTGGTCTGCCTGCGATACCTTTCGCGGCACTGTCAGCCCTGATACCTATAAAGATTTCGTGCTCACTATGCTGTTCCTGAAATACATCTCCGATGTCTGGCAGGATCACTACGATGGCTACAAGGCCGAATATGGCGATGAGCCGGAGCTCATTGAAGAGATGCTCAAAAACGAGCGTTTCGTGCTGCCCAAACAGGCCAGCTTCTACAGCCTGTTCGAGCGTCGTCACGAGCCGGGCAACGGCGAGCGGATCGATCAGGCGCTGCACGCCATCGAAGAGGCCAATGGCACCAAGCTCAAAGACGCGGGCAAGAGCGTGTTTCAGGACATCAGCTTCAACACCGACCGCCTCGGCGAAGAGAAGCAGAAGAACACCATACTGCGCCACCTGATGGAAGACTTTGCCAAGGATGAGCTCAACCTCAAACCGAGTCGGGTCGGCACCCTGGATGTGATCGGCAACGCCTATGAGTATCTCATCAAGAACTTCGCCGCCAGCGGCGGCCAGAAGGCGGGGGAGTTCTATACCCCGCCCGAAGTCTCCGATCTCATTGCCGAGCTGCTGGAGCCGATGCCGGGCGACACCATCTGCGATCCGGCCTGTGGCTCGGGGTCACTCTTGATGAAGTGCGGCCGCAAGGTGGTGGCAAACCATGGCGAGAAGCACTACGCCCTCTACGGGCAGGAGGCTATTGGCTCTACCTGGTCGCTGGCCAAGATGAACATGTTCCTGCACGGGGAAGACAACCACAAGATCGAGTGGGGCGACACCATCCGCAACCCCAAGCTGCTCGATGGCAATGGCAACCTGCTGCGCTTCGATATTGTCACCGCCAACCCGCCGTTTAGCTTGGATAAATGGGGTCATGACGAGGCCGAGCACGATAAGTTCGGTCGCTTCAAGCGCGGCATCCCGCCCAAGACCAAGGGGGATTACGCCTTTATCCTCCATATGATTGAGACCCTCAAACCCAAGAGTGGGCGCATGGGGGTGGTGGTGCCTCACGGCGTGCTGTTCCGGGGCTCGTCTGAGGGCAAGATCCGCCAGGCGCTTATCGACGAAAACCTGCTCGACGCGGTGATCGGCCTGCCGGAGAAGCTCTTCTACGGCACCGGCATCCCCGCCGCCATCCTGATCTTTAAAAAGCAGAAGGTGGACGACAATGTGCTGTTTATCGACGCCAGTCGCGAGTTCAAGGCGGGTAAAAACCAGAACCTGTTAAGCGCGGACAATATCGCCAAGATCGTTGCCACCTATCGCAACGGCGGCAATGTCGATAAATACGCCTATCTTGCCTCGCTCAAAGAAATTAAAGAGAACGACTACAACCTCAATATCCCCCGTTATGTGGATACCTTCGAGGAGGAAGCCGAGATCGATCTGCTGGCGGTGCGGGCCGAGCGGGAGCAGCTAAAAACCCAACTGGCCGCGCTCGAAATCGAGATGGCTAACTATCTGGAGGAGTTGGGTTATGGTGCCTAATGGATGGAGTGCAAAGCCGTTAGCGGATATTGTAAAAGAAAAAATCTCATACGGGATTGTCCAAGCTGGCCCCCACGTTCCAGATGGCACGCGAATTCAACTTCGAAGTGCGACACTCGCCTATGCCGCCTGACGGTACTCTTCGAATACCTTGACAGGCTGCCTGAATCCGAGACATTTCCGAGGTCGTAGGTTGAGCCACTGCTCCGCTCTCCTGACATCCTCGTCCGTGACCTCTCTCAGGTCTGTTCCCTTTGGGATAAACTGCCTCAACAGCCCATTGCTGTTCTCGTTCAGACCGCGCTCCCACGAAGAGTAAGGGTGCGCAAAGTAAGTCTCGGCACCCAGCGCTTCCTCTATCGCCTTGTGTTCGGCAAACTCGCCGCCGTTGTCAAAGGTGATGGTATGCACCTGCTCGATGTAGGGCGTTAACATCTCGATTATCGCATCCCGCACCACCCCAGCCTGTTTGCTCGCGACCCGCTTGACCAGATAGAGCCGGCTCTTGCGCTCCACCAGGGTGACCAGTGCACCTGTGCCTTGCTTGCCCAGCAC
>NZ_JBFODS010000053.1:0-9758 GCF_040908445.1 Aeromonas sp. R10-2
TATCTGCTCCGGGCTCCACCACCAGGCGAGTGTCAGCTCGACAAACTGGATGACATCGGCAGATAGCCGAGATTTGGCCGCACTGGCCCGTCGGTGGGTGGCGTGCTGATGCGCATTGTCTGGCTGGTAGCCCTGCGGCCCGGCGTTACGACGCAGCTCCCGGTAGAGGGTGGAGCGATGAACGCCAATGGCGCGTGCGGTGGCAAGGATGGACATCCCCTGTGCGCGAAGCACCGATAACTGGTATCGTTGCCCCTCGGTCAACTGCTGATAGCTCATGGTGATACTGCTTTTACTTTGGCGAGCATAAGGGTACCACCAATCATCAGTTGGCCACCTCTCGCCATTCATCCATGAGTGTCGCACTTATTATCTGAATTCCCGCAACACTATAGATTACAGGTCGTCCTATACTGACTAGTTCATCTTTGCTGTAGGAATATCGAATATATATATCTGCAATAGTACTATCAATTTCGTAGCGCGATGCCGGTCCTCGGAGTCCCGCTCTCGCGAGCCCGGGCTTGCCGGCGTAATCTCGATCATAATTTATACTACCTACCCGTTTTTTCAAAAACGTCAACTGATCAACATATTTAGTAAGCTGGCGCTTGAATGATTTGGGAGAAATAAGATAATTTCTGGGTAGTAACATTTTGAACGGTTCAGCAATATCCTCGTCCGGGGCTCCCATCGGGCGCAACTCTGTCGAAGCATACTCCATACAAAAATCCAAATACAACCGAGAAAGCTGGACTTCTGTCCCCGAGCGGATTTTCTTGGAGAAAAATACTATATTTTTAATGTCTTGTTGGGTAATGCCACGGTAAGATTTACCATAAATCGTTTCGCGCCCTCGTTTTGATGCAAGACAAACTTTCCCCTTTTCCAGCTCCAGGTATGTAGTAGGCAACTGGTGATTTTTGCCACATGCGAAGTAATTAGGTAATAGCGCATTTGGAATGCCACCACATCGGAAGTAGCGATTCAATTGACTAGTGACATACTTTTTACTTTTTCCTGAACGATCAATGAGTAGTTTCAAAATCCCGCTTGAGTCACCATATAGATAACGATGCCTCAGTTCATGATCGCTTATTAGGGGTTCAAGCGTAGCAAGTCCTTCATCACGTTTTTTTATCCAGCTTGGATTTAAGTTATTATCTGCTTCATAGATGATTTTTGGAAAATCATGATCTGCTATATGTCTACGCCCTTGAGAAATATCATTTTCAACTTCGTCAAGCGACAAGGTAAATGGCCGTTTCGGTGAAACGAGTAGCAATTCAGTTACAGCTAGCCGCATTGTATCCCAGCAGATATCAATGATCAGCAGCTCGGAACTATTTTTGGTATCAGACACGATCTTTTGGTTAACCCGCATTAGACCTCCGTATTACTGACAGAGGACGGTATAACTCGATTCGTTGTGTCAAATCGATATTCAAACGACCGGTATAAACCGCGTGCTGGAACAAACACTGCACCTGAAATTTATCAATATTAAGTTCATAGGCTACCTGATGAATTAACATCAGCAGCGTGGATAAAGGGGTTGCTATCATGTGGTGCCTAAACCGAACAATAACATTGGCATAAAATTCTGCCGAAACCTGAATCAGTTCAGCCTCATCAAAACATTCTCGTAGAAACTCTAAATTGTAAATAATGGTGGCGTCAAAACTCTTCTCTGTTATCAACACATGATCAATATTTTGAGTACGCCAATACTCAAGGGAAATTCGCTCTTTTGCCAATGTACGATTAACAACACGGGGGGATGTTATTTCTGGATCCAGCGCATCAGAATATTTGAAGCTATATGGACTCAATATATGCTTCCCTGCCTCCGTTTGCCGAATAATGACAAAATCCTGAGTCATAGTTTTGGCTGGGATGCGGCCACCATGATTACCTCGTTCTTTATAATTACCTGGATGGACAACGTTCAGAGAGGCAGCAATTTCTAGAGTTTGATGCAGTGGTAACGGATACTGTTCGAGAATGTCGATAACAGTTGGATCGCGTTCGAAATAGAAAAATGGTGCCCTCTCGCCACGGCTGAGAAGATGATGCTCACGACCCGTTTTGTGGCTAAATACAATCTGCCCCTGGCCGTAGGTGTGGGACTGCCGCACCGTGACCCAGGGGCGATACCCCGAAGCTTTGATGTCTCGGTTGTACCGTGCTGTTTTTGCGATCTCCGCATCGGTGACGATGGGCTGCTGAACCGTTTTTTGCTGCATGACTACTCCTACCTGACCTGCATACAACCTAGTAACTGGGCAGGGGGTCGTCAACCGCAATAGTGCACGTAAGGCGTTGTTTTTACTTATTTATTTTTATAAATAATAACTATCGACGCTATCATGGCAAAAATGCCACACTCAACAAAATTTCATTTTTTATCTTAAAAAACATATAGTTATAAAAAATCACATAAGCATACATAATCACGAATATTTATTTTTATAAATAATAAGTAAATGTTTTTTATTCCTTTTTTGACATAATAGGGTGGCGGATATAGAACATTATTCTGAAGCGATTGATGATTCCGCTCAGAAAAAATGTCCGTTTTTGGCTACAAAAGGCTCCATGCGAAGAGCAATCAATGCATCCACACCAAAAAATTCAGCCCGGCAAGGGGGCCTGCCGGGCTGCGGGTGACTGACGAGCAGATAACTCAGGTCAACAAGCGATTAGCCATGCCATCCAGCTTCGCTTTGGTCTTTTCCCAACCGGGCATCACCTGACTCATCAGCCGGTAAAAGTGCTCGCTGTGGTTGTGCTCGGCGATATGGCAGAGCTCGTGCAGGATCACGTAATCGATACACTCGCGGGGTGCTTTGACCAAATGTGGGTTGAGCGTGATCCGGCCATGGGGGGAACAACTGCCCCACTGTGTCTGCATAGTCAGGATGCGCAGTGCTGGTCTGCCCGTGACCCAGATGGCTTGATCCAGCATGGCGTTGAGGCGTCTGGCAAACACCTCTTTGGCACGGGCCTTGTACCAGTCTGCCAGCAGCTCACGAACTTTCTCGGCGCTACGTTGTCGAACCGACACCTCCAACTTGCCACGCAGCATTTTGACCCCCTGCACCGAATCAGGGGCTTCGATCATCTTGAGCAGGTACTGCTTGCCGAGGTAATAGTGGCTCTCACCGCTGATGTACTGGCGTGGGGTGACGTGCTCCAACTGCTGGCGAAAGTCGCGTAACTGTTCGTAGATCCAGCGTCCGCGCTGCTTGACCGCTGCGAGAACCGCATCATCAGCCGTCTCACGCGGGGCCGAGACCACGACGCGGCAATCGGGATGCACCTTGATAAGCACCTTGCCGCTAGCCTGTCTCCGTTGCACCCGCTCGAAGGCGATCCGCTCATCGCCGTAGCGAAAGCTAAAGGATGGAGCTGGAGCCTGGGGCTGAGCATCGCCCTTGACCCGAATAGGCACATTCATCTGATCAGACTCCGCTCAAGCCGACTCGGGTGATCTGCACCACCATCTCGACAATCTTCTTGGCCTGCTCCATACCACTGCCGATTGCTTTGCACTCCTGGAACATACGCGGCAGCAACTGCTTGCGAATACCCGCCTCGATGTTCTGCGGGTTGATGGAGTGCTCGGCCACCGATGCATCCACGACCGTATCGATCTCGAAGGCCAGCTTTATCCACTTCTCCTGTACCTGGCTGTCGGTAATGGCGAACACCTCCGGCAGTACCTTTTTAAACACCCCAAAGTAGGCCTGAGCGTGGCGATGCCCAGCAAAAGCGTCAGGAATCTCACTCAGGCGACGCTCCTGCACCTGCTCTTCGAACTCACGAAACAGCATGTACTGCTTGAGCGGGTGATCGAACAGCTTCTCCGCATCAAGGATGGCTTGGCGCAGCAGCTTGGAGAAGGCTTCCTGGGCGTAGGGGTCGTCGCATAGCTCCTGCTCAATCATGCGGGTGACGCGAGTCTTGATGATGTCGGTCTCGTTGCGGGTCTTGTTCTCGCTCCACTCTTCTGGCTGCTTTTGGCCCATCTTGCCGACTTCATAGACGCCGCCCGGCTCTTTAACCTCTACCCCGACCACATGCTTATCCAGCAGCTTCTTCACCTGTTCGGCATATTCGTCGTAGTCAACCTTCTCACCTGCATCCTGTTGCACCAGTTGGCGCAGGCTGGAGAGCTGTTTCACCGTCTCTTTGTAGTGGCGACGATCCGCCTCGCTAAAGGCGCTGTCCTCGAAAAAAGAGGCCGACTGCAACGCCACTTTCAGGCAACTGGCAAACGCCGTGAGAGCCTCGTAGAAGTCTTCTCGCACCTTGAGGTTCACATCCACCAGTTCGCCGTCCAGTTCCTCCATCTTGGGCACCAGCACTTGGCGCAGTTGCTCGATATCCTGCTTGTTCTTCACCCCGGCGAAGATGTTCCACAGGGTCTGGTAGAGCTGAGGCAGCCGCTTATATTCGGTGCCCATCTGGTTGTAGAGGCCTTTGAGATCGTCAACGTCATAGCCGCCTTGGGTGCGGGAAGCAAGATCCTGATACTTACCGATGGTGGTATCCAGCTCGGATAAGATGCCGCGATAGTCGATAAGCAGACCGAACTGCTTCTTCGGGTGCAGCCGGTTGACCCGCGCAATCGCCTGGATCAGGTTGTGCTCTTTGAGTGGCTTGTCGATATAGAGCACTGTGTTCTTTGGCTCATCGAAGCCGGTCAGCAACTTGTCCACCACGATCAGCAACTTGAGGTCGTCATCCTGATCGAAACGATTCACGACATGTCTGGTGTACGCCTGCTCATCCCCAGAACCAAAGAGAGCACCGACATTCTCCTTCCACCACTGGGTAACCAGCGGGGTGGTTGATTCATCGACCTCGGTGTTGCCTTCCCGGCTGTCGGGCGGACTCATCACCACCGCCGACTCGAACAATCCCGCCTCATCGAGATACTTTTTATAGAGCACCGCCGAGGCCTTGCTATCACAGGCCAGCTGGCCCTTGAGCCCCTCGACGATGTGGTTTGAAAAGTGACTGGCGATATCGAACGCAATCAGCTTGATGCGATCTTCCGCGCTGTAGATCTCGCCCTTGCGGGCAAATTTGCGTTTCAGATCGGCCTGCTGCTGC
The DNA here is from genome assembly GCF_040908445.1 of Aeromonas sp. R10-2. Lineage (NCBI taxonomy): Bacteria > Pseudomonadati > Pseudomonadota > Gammaproteobacteria > Aeromonadales > Aeromonadaceae > Aeromonas > Aeromonas sp. R10-2. The sequence goes on from NZ_JBFODS010000053.1 coordinate 5,122, forward strand.
TCGTTTAACCCCTGGGTAATGCGCTCAAACCAGCTGTCGATGGCCCGCTCGTTGACCTCCAGATCGGGGATGCGCTCCTCGTAGAGCAACGGCGTCACCGTTTTGTCCTCGACTGCCCGCTGCATGGTGTAGGCATGGACGATGGGGCCAAACTTGTTGGTGGTCTTGTCATCCTTGAGCAGCGGTGTGCCGGTGAAGGCGACAAAGGCGGCATTGGGCAGCGCCTGCTTCATGCGTATGTGGTTCTCGCCCCCCTGGCTGCGGTGGCCCTCATCGATCAACACGATGAGATCCGGGCTCTTGTTGATGCACTCCGGCAACTTGGTGGCTGAATTGAACTTCTGAATAAGCGAGAAGATGATCCGCTCGCTGCCCTTACCGATCTGCTCGGCTAACCGCTTGCCCGACGTGGCCATGGCCGCCTCTTTATCTTTCTTGCCCGCGAGTTCACCGCTGGAGGCAAAGGTCTTGCTGAGCTGGCTCTCCAGATCCACCCGGTCGGTCACCACCAACAGGCGACACTGTTTCAAACTGTCGTGCAGGATCAGTGCCTTGCTGAGGAACACCATGGTGAACGACTTTCCCGAACCAGTGGTGTGCCAGATCACCCCACCTTCTCTCCCGCCATCTGGGCGTTTCTGGTTGATACGCTCGATCAACCGCTTGATGCCAAACACCTGCTGGTAACGGGCGACTATCTTGCCCGCCTTCTTGTCAAACAGGGTGAACAGGCGGGTCATCTCCAGCAGCCGCTCCGGGGAAAGCAGGCTGATGAGCAGCCGATCCTGATCGCTGACGGCCAGCTCGCCCGCCGCAACCAGGGACTGATACCAGTCGAGATCGGTGGCGGGTCTGTGGCCAAAGAGGGACGCAATCTGTTCAGGTAACAGCGGCTGGTTCTTGATGGCCGTCATCTCGCCATCACCGATGTCCTCCTCACGCCAGGCAGCCCAGAACTTCTCCGGCGTACCGCAGGTGCCATATCGCCCCTCGATACCGTTGATGGAGAGCAGCAACTGGCTGTAGGCAAACAGCAGCGGGATCTCGTCCGGGCGCTGGTTGCGCAGGCTTTGAGAGATCCCCTCCTTGATGGTCGGCCCTTTTTTGGCGTTGCCATCCGGGCGCTTGGCCTCGATCACCACCAAGGGCAAGCCATTGACGAAGCAGACGATATCCGGGCGACGCGACTCGATGCCCCCTGCGCGGGTAACCCGAAACTCTTCGGTAAAGGTAAAGCGGTTATTGTGCGGATTGTGCCAGTCAATGAGGGGGATGGTTGGGCTCACCTTCTTGCCATCAACAAACTCGGTGACGGACATGCCATAGAGCAAGTGGTTATAGAGCCGCTCGTTGGCCGCCTGCAATCCTTCATTCAGGGCCGGACTACACAGCTCGCTCACCAGATTGTCCACCGATTTGGCCGACAGTGGATAGGTCTTGCCCGCAAACACAAAGGTGCGCTCGGCCAGCACGCTGCGCAGTTGTTGGCGCAGCACCACCTGATCGGCCTTGTTATCCCTTGCGATAAGCGCCTGTTCGGGGGAGAGGAAAGTCCAGCCCAACTGGGTGAGCAGGGTCAAAGCCGGGATCTTGGCGCTGTACTCTTCCTGAAATTTAGGTGTTGACTGGGTCATCGCTGATACAGAAGTGTTCGCCACGATTATTCCTCTTGCAGAGCAGCAAAGACTTGATCCAGCCACAGGCGATCACCTTGAAGTCTTGTGCGATCATCTACGGGAATTACCGTCAATAAGTGGCTAAATGTATGAGAAATACGTAGCTTATTGCGTAACCGCCGTTTTTGATCTTCTGCGGTGCCATCCACACTCCTTGCAATGAGAATTAATTTCCGACCTTGGTTCTCTACCAGTTCACGGAAAAGCCCATTAATGTGGCTGTCGTCCTTGTTAAATCCGAAACCCACAACGACGATAGCATCAGACTCAGCATAAGCATCGAAAAGCCTGACGTACCGCCGTGACATGGCCACCGAAGTAAGAGGCTTAAGACCGCTTTGTGTCAGGATGAAAGGAACATGGATCTGACTGTTATCTACATCATCTGGGTTATCACAGGTAATGACAGCATTTTTATAAGGGTTGTAATAGTCATGCACACTGCCATTCAGATGAATTATTTCCGGCAGCGCTATGTCCATGCCACGGAAAACCTCGGCTAGCAGACTGTTGTAGTTGGCCGTACCGATGGCCGAGAATGTGTGATCTCCATCGAATGTAGCCAGGTCGTGGTAATAACCTTGAGCCGGGAGATCTTCTGCTGCTGGCGCTTGAGCACTAATGTAATCGCGGGCAATCTTGAGGAAAATAACCATGCGAGTGAACTTGGCCCACTCAGTGGATGGAGAAAATAGGTAGCGAAAATGATCATCTATCAGCTTCTGATAGTCGAGTACCGTCGTAAATAGGTTTTCCAGTACCTTTTGTGCTATTGCACAAAAGAGTGTTAGTGCTGTCGCCTCCTCGCCAATATCGAAATTTCGGTTCTCTTCCAACAACAGTTCCAAAGCTGTTGAGCCAATGCGATTGAACTCCAATCGGAACAGACCAGCAATGTCATCAAAGATAGGCAAATCATCCGGTGCCGCCTCAAACAGTTCTTGGTTCAGACGTTGTACAAGAGCTTGACCATGAGCCCCGACTAATAATTGTAAAAAGGATGAAACATACCTTTTCAAATCATCGTTGTGAGCCGATGCACGAACCACATCCAACATGGCTGAGTAATACTCAGATTCAAATAATCTTACATCTCTCGCCAATAATTCGTTAAGGCGAATATCGTGAGTGTATAAACGCTCACCTATGGTGGTGCCTGTCAGTTCTAAAAATACCCGCTCTAGTGTTGCCCTATTGATACCCAAGGCCAAAATAGCATCATCACACTCTTGATCAAAACGATTTAGACGGCAAATTATTTCGTCCCGATTGTATTCGATAGATGACTCGATAATGCTGGTAAACTCGTTACGTCCAAAAGCATAAATACTCTTACCAACATATCCTTGTGGTAGCCAGTCATTGGCATAAGGTGAACGTGAATCCAATGTACGAAGCTGGTCACGTAGTTCGGTCTTGTATTGACTTGGATCTTGACGAAAAAGGTCGATGGCGAATTTTCCACCACTAGGCAGACCATATCCGATTTCTGCTCCAGCACCAAAAAAGAAACCCAGCTTCATACTTATCACCTATTTAGTTGATTTTAACTCTACGCTTACCGGTCAGCAGTTGTTGCATCAGCGCCTGTTTCTCTTGCTTTAGGGTTGCGAGTTTTTGTTGCAAGATGGTTATTTCCCGATCAGCAACGGTCAGCACTGTGGCGATTTTTTGTTGTTCATCTAGTGATGGCAAAGGTACTTTCAGTGAGAAAAAATCTGTTGGTTTTACATTAAGTAGGCCATGAGCTCGGCCACCCTCATGTGCAATTTGTGAGAGCCCCTTATTTAGTAATCCAGATTCAAAATAGTGTTCCCAAAAATCACCATTTGCCTTGGTTGACTCAGATATTTCAAAGCAGATATACAAAGTGGTCACAACACCATCGGCGTAGCGATTGAGACGCTTAATCGCCCCCATCGGATAACCATTTGAATAGCTCTTGTTGTATGCAAACTGCCCTTTCATTAGCAAGAAGTAACCATCAAGGATGTCAGATGCGACTGATTTTTTAAAGAAATCCTCTTGACGGATTAAGCCCTGCTGTCCAGAGATAGTGACAACATTGGTACTTTTACCATCATTTTTGGTTGTCACTCTTTCAAATATTTTTGATAGCTTGTCTAGTTTCCACTCACCACAAAATCTCACACCCTTGTTATCCCGCAGGCGTTTTTTTCCGGTCAGTAGCTGCTGCATCAGCGCCTTTTTCTGCTGCTGGCTATTGGCCAGCAGTTGCTCGGTAGTGCTGATTACCCTATCCAGGGTGAGAGCGTGAACATTTTGTTAAATTTCACCCAGTTTTTTGAGACCCGCATTGAGTACCGTTTCCAGATATTCACTGCTCATTCCTGCGATTTTTTGCTTCCGTCTTACGCTCGCCTTGCGTGAAGTCTCGGCCCTGAGCATGTTCAGCCCCATGTGCCGGATGCACGCCAAAATCTCTGCGGCATCACCGCGATAAATCGGGCAATCATCCTCGCCCATCGTGACGTCCAGCACCCAGTGCAGGCTATTTTCGATGGCCCAGTGCCCACGCACCGCTCGCGCAAACTCATCCTGCACCAACGCTTTGGAACTGATGAAATAACGCTGCTCTATGGTAATTTTTTGCATATTTTCAACGCGATAGGAGATGGCCACGCCAATGCTGTGCAACTGTTTCCAATGAGGAAACTGGGCGGCCAACTCGCCCGCCGCCATGACATGGTACTCACGACCATCGATGCGGCCATGAGCCTTCTCAAGCGTCATCGTCTCTGCGCATAACGGGGTGGCCGCCAGCGGGGCGAGGGCCTGTCGAACCGCCTCGAACAACTTGGGTTGGTTGCCTTTGACGGCCAATAAGTAATCGCCACCTTGCTGAAGGATGGTCTCGGCGATCTCGGTCTGGCACCCCATCGCATCGATGGATACCAGGCAGCCTTTGATGTCGAGCAGCGCCAGCAACTCGGGAATAGC
>NZ_JBFODS010000054.1:0-22194 GCF_040908445.1 Aeromonas sp. R10-2
TATCTGCTCCGGGCTCCACCACCAGGCGAGTGTCAGCTCGACAAACTGGATGACATCGGCAGATAGCCGAGATTTGGCCGCACTGGCCCGTCGGTGGGTGGCGTGCTGATGCGCATTGTCTGGCTGGTAGCCCTGCGGCCCGGCGTTACGACGCAGCTCCCGGTAGAGGGTGGAGCGATGAACGCCAATGGCGCGTGCGGTGGCAAGGATGGACATCCCCTGTGCGCGAAGCACCGATAACTGGTATCGTTGCCCCTCGGTCAACTGCTGATAGCTCATGGTGATACTGCTTTTACTTTGGCGAGCATAAGGGTACCACCAATCATCAGTTGGCCACCTCTCGCCATTCATCCATGAGTGTCGCACTTATTATCTGAATTCCCGTGGAACAGAAAACTCATAATTATCAAAATGAGTGGCGCTATGTTCAACCATTGCCACTTTACAATAACCGCACAACTAGTGAACTGGTCGACGCAATCCAAAGGCCTGGCTGGGCGAGTATGTTGCGTTGCCTTAAGATAAACCATGATGACATTTCCTGTTTTACTACTTCGAAAGAATATGAAGATGAGTTTTCAAATTGGCTTGCTGAACACAATATAAATAAACCACTAATAGTTAAAGAATACTTTTCTGATAACTTTAGGTTAATGGGGGTTTGGAGATTTATTTGTAATTCGTGGCGTTCTTAGTTTTCTGTTATTAGGGGTGAAAATATAGATCATCTCGTATTTTTGGATAAAAATGGTATCTCGTATGTTGGGCTAAAAAGGTAGGTTGGTGCTGAACGAAGTGAAGTCCAACGTTTACCGTGAAATATGCCTGTCAATCTGTTTACAGTTCGGCCACACCTTTGTTTATCCCGCTCTGGTTGGCACAATCATGCTCGCCTGTTGGGCTTCGCTACGCTCTGCTCCAACCTACAAATCACGCTATCTCAATCCTGCCGCCGCTGGGATCAATCAGCTGATCACGCTTGGCGATAATGCCCCTCAGATTTCACCTGTAAAAATGCCGACCCTCGGGTCGGCAGTTTCAAGAAATAGGGTGTGGGGCGAACAGTATGGGTAATGTTTGTCCGTTATCACTGGGCTATTTATCCGCCTTGCCCGCCGCATCGGCAAGTTTGGCCAGCTGTTTGTCATACCAGGCCACCGGACGGTTTTCATCTTCCGCCCGCTCCTTGCGCCGGATGGCGTTGCGCACCGCCATGGCGCCCAGCCAGCGAAAGGGTTCGGGCAGAAAATAGCCCCGCGGGCCGCTGACCAGTGCGCATTCGCGCCACGGCTTATCTGATCCCCGAGCTTCATCGCGCACCAAAGCCGCCAGGATCTGGCCGCCGATCCAGCTTTGCGCCACTCCGTTGCCGGAGTAGCCGAGACCATAGACGATATTGGGCTGCCCTCGCCAGTGGCCGAAGAAGGGGAGGCCATCCACCGAGCGGTCGGAGGCGCCGCACCAGCTGGCGGCGATGGGCACCTCTTTAAGCGCCGGAAAGAAGCGGCGCAGGGTGCGGGTGAGGGGGGCAAGATAGCGGCTCGGCGCATCGAACTCGGCCAGATGGCGGTTGGCAAAGGCGAAGGTGTTGCCCCCCTTGCCCAGCATCAGCCGTCCTTGCGGGGTGGAGCGGTAGTAATGGACAAAGGTGCGGCCATCCACCACGCTGCGACCGTGCTCAAGCTGCTGAGCAGCCAGTGCATCCGGCGCGGGGTCGGTTATCACCATATCGGAGGAGACCAGCACGATGCTGCGGCGAAACTCGCGAAAGTGCTGCACCATGGCGCTGTTGAGGGCCAGCACCACCTTGCGGGCACGCACCTCGCCCTGTGGCGTTTGCACCCGCGCTGGCTGGCCCGCCTCAAGGCGCTGCATGGGGGAGTGCTCATAGACCTCGACCCCCAGTTCTCGCGCCACCCGCAGCAGACCGCGCACCAGCAGTGCCGGTTGCACCGAACCCGCGTGGGGGCTGTAGAGCCCCTCCAGATGAACGTGGGAGCCGCTCTGGCTCGCCAGTTCACCCTCTTCAACAGCCTGCCACTGGTTAAGGCCAGCTCGCTTGAGTTCCTGCAATACCGGCTCCATCAGGCCGCGCTGGGCCTCGCTGGTGGCGGTGTAGCAGGTGCCCTCGACCCTCAGCTCCGCTTCTATGTTGTGCGTTTCGCAGAAGCGGGCGATCTCGTGTACCGCCTGCTCGGATCTTTGTACCAGCCAGGCGGCCTGCTCTTCGCCAAACAGGCGCCTTAACGTCAAATACTTCGCCGACCAGGTGAGCAGGCAGCCGCCGTTGCGCCCCGAGGCACCGCTGCCGCAGCGATCTTTCTCCAGCACTATGACGTGCAGGTGGGGCTCGGCCTGTTTAAGGGCGATGGCGCTCCACAGCCCGGTAAAGCCGCCGCCGACGATGCAGACATCGGCCTCGTGGTGGCCGTGAAGTGGCTTGGGAGGCGCGGGCTGTTCGGCGGCGAGCGCTTCGGCCAGCCAGAAGGGGAGAGTGGACATGATGACTCCTCGATAAGGTTATTGGTGGCGCCAGCGCTGGGTGCGATCCAGCAGGGCGCGGCTCAAAAAGAGCTGGAGCAGCTTGACGGTGGCGGCGGCCAGCAGGATCAGGGTGGCCATGGCGGCAGCCGCGGCGGTATCGCCGGAATCCTCCATGTTGAGCACGGCGATGGAGGCGAGCACGCTGTCGCTCGAGTAGAGGAAGATCACCGCCGAGGTGGTGGTCATGGCGTTGACGAACAGGTAAATGAAGATCTCCAGCAGCGCGGGCAGGGAGGCGGGCAGGGTGACTCGCCAGAACGCCTTCCAGAGCGGAATGCGCAATGAGATGGCCACCAGCTCCAGCTCCTTGGGCAACTGCTTGAGGCTGGTCAGCGCCGTCATATGGCCCACCGTGTAGTAGTGGATGACGCAGGAGAGCACCATCAGCGGCAGGGTGCCGTATAGGCCGCCAAAGAGCGGATTACCGTTGAAAAAGAAGATATAACCCAGCCCCAGCACCATGCCGGGCACCGCCAGCGACAGCATGGCAAGCAGATGTAGCAATTGGCGCAGCGGCGCAAAGTGGCGCCCCTTCTCCTGCGCCCAGGCCAGCACCATCACCAGCACGGTGCCGATAAGCGCGGTATAGAGGCCCAGCTGCAAGGTGTTGGTAAAGGGCTGCCAGCCGTAGACGCTATTGCTGTCAAAGGCGTAGTGATCCAGCGTCAGCTCGAGGTTGTAGGGCCAGAACTGCACCAGGGAGCCGTAAACGGCCATCCCCACCAGCGCCAGAAACAGCAGGGCCCAGAGGGTACACCAGCCGAGCGCCAGCAGGTCACGCAGCCGATGGGGTTTGGGCTGATAGGGCACCGCCTTGGTGCTGCTCTGCTCCTGCATCTTGCTGCGCACTCTGTGCTCCAGGGCAAAGCTCACGAGCGCCGGCAGCAGCAGGGTGACGCTGGCAACGGCGCCCAGCGAGAAGTTCTGCATCCCGATCACCTGCCGGTAGATGTCGGTGGCCAGCACGCTGTACTGGCCGCCAATCACCTTGGCAACCCCGAAGTCGCAGATGGTGAGGGTGAAGACCGCGATGGCTGCGCTGAGCAGGCCATAACGGGCGGTAGGCAGGGTGACGGTGACAAAGGTGCGCCAGCCGCTGCTGCCGAGCACCCGGGAGGCTTCATAGAGGCGGGCATCGCTCTGACCCAGCGCCGTGATGAGGATCATCAGGGCGTGGGGGAAGCACCAGAAGCCCAGACCAATGACGATGCCGATGGGGCCGTAGATGCTCTCGCCGCCGAGCAGCCCCTTGGCGATCCCCTGATTGCCAAACCAGTAGACCAGACTGATGGCGGGCAACAGGGAGGGCATCAACAGCGGGATCAAACCGATGAGGCGAAACAGGGGCTTGCCCGGCATGCAGGTGCGGGTGAGGGCGTAGGCGTAGCCAAAGGCGATGGTCACCACCAGCGCGGTGATCAGCACCCCGAGCCAGAGGGTGTTGCCTATGGTGCGCCCCAGATGAGGTGAGTCGAAGTAGGCGCTGAAGTTGGCAAGGCCCACCCAGAGGCCGTTCTCATCTTGCAGGCTCTTTTGCAGCATGGTGAGCAGCGGCAGCAGCAAGCCGCCGGTGAGCAGGGCGATGCCGAGCACCAGCAGGATCAGTTGCAGCAGCTGATCCCGGCTCCAGCCGCGACAGATCCGCTGCCAACGAGAGTCTTGCCGGGCTGTCGCTGGCGGCAACAGGGAAGAGGTCGCAAGGGGGGCAGTCATGGGCGCTCTCCTTCAAACAGCTGCATCGCCGCGGCGGGCCAGTGCAGCGAGCAGCGCATGCCGCTGCGCCAGCCCCCTTGTTCGTGGCGGGGCAGCTCGTGGGTCGGGCGCTCCACCAGAATTTGCTGCGGGCCCAGATAGGTGTCGGCGGTGCAGATAAGGCGCTGGGCGGCGCCGAGAAACTCCACCTGATCGATGGTTGCTTCAACGCCATGTTGGCCAAGATACGGCTCGCTCGGCGCACTCAGGGTGATTGCCTCGGGGCGGATCGCCACCTGCAATTTGCTGCCGGCAGCGGCCTGGTTGGCAAGTGTCAGCGGTTGTTCGTTGAGGCGCACCTGATTGGGGCTCAGCACCAGGGTCTCGAGGAAGTTCATGGTACCGACAAAGCTTGCCACGAAACGGCTGGCAGGCTGGTGGTAGATCTCCTGCGGGGTGCCCACCTGCACGATGCGGCCGCCCTCCATCACCACGATGCGATCGGCCATGGTCAGCGCCTCTTCCTGATCGTGGGTCACCATGATGGTGGTGATGCCAAGGCGCTGCTGCAGGGCGCGGATCTCGCTGCGAAGATGGGTGCGCACCAGTGCATCCAGCGCGCTGAGCGGTTCGTCCAGCAACAGCAGGCCGGGGGAGAGGGCCAAGGCCCGGGCCAGCGCCACCCGCTGCTGCTGGCCGCCTGAGATCTGGCTCGGGTATTTGTGGGACTGGGCAGTGAGATCCACCAGCCCCAGCCAGTGGTCCACCCGCTCCTTGATGAGATCCCGCGCCAGCCCCTGATTCTCAAGGCCGAAGGCGATGTTCTGGGCCACCGTCAAGTTGGGGAAGAGGGCATAGGACTGAAACACGATGCCAAAGTCGCGCTCCTGGGGCGGCAGGCGGGAGATATTGCGCCCTCCTTGCCAGATCTCGCCGCTGTCTGGCAGATCCAGCCCGGCGATCGCTCTGAGCAGGGTGGTTTTGCCGCAGCCGGAGGGGCCGAGAAAGCAGATAAACTCCCCCGGCTCAATGGTCAGAGAGATCCCCTTGAGGGCCTGAAAAGCACCGAACTGCTTGTTGAGATGTTGAATGTCCAGATAGGGCTGGGTCATGGTTCGACTCGCTACTGATTTGGTATATACCAGTTTGCGGGTGAAGTGTGACGGTCAGGTGATCGGGGGATGACAGCTTGATGACAGTCAAATGAGATCGGGTCGCCAGCAAGTGGCTGGGCACTGTGCGAATGGACTAAGCATCGCTAATTGAAGGCAATGCAAACTCGGGAAGTTAAAACCAAAAAGCGAAGGCCAACAGCTGTTGGCCTTCGACTGGCAGTTTATTGGCAGCGGTGTGTCTGGCGTGAACAAACCGCCGCCCTTCACGCTTACTGTTTGGCTTCAGTCTTGCCGTCGAAGCTGGCGCTCCACTGGGCCAGGATGGCGTTGCGCTCGCGGGCAGCCCAGCTAAAGTCGTTGTCGATCATCTGGCCTTTGATATCCGCCGGATAGCCCGCTCTCGGTTGGGCCACATCCGGGATGGCAACCACTGCGAACGACTTGTTGTAGAGGGCGTTGGCCTGTTCGGTGGCGGCAAAGTCGAGCAGCTGTTTGGCGGCTTCCAGCTGGGGGGTGCCCTTGATGATGGCGGCGGCTTCCATATCCCAGCCCGACCCCTCTTTCGGGAACACCACCTCGATGGGGGCACCCTTGGCTTTGAGGCTGGTAGCCGGAAAGTCGAAGGAGATACCGATCACCGTTTCACCGCTGGCGGCCAGCTTGCAGGGGGCGGAGCCCGAGTGGGTGTAACGGTCGATGTTCTGGTGCAGGCCGTTCATAAATTGCCAGCCCTGCTGCTCGCCCATGGTCTGCAGCCAGCCCGCAACGCTCAGGTAACCGGTGCCGGAGGAGCTGGGGTTGGGCATGATCACCTTGCCCTTGTAGATGGGCTTGGTGAGGTCGGCCCAGCTGGTGGGCGCCGGGATCCCCTGTTTCTCCGCCTCTACCTTGTTGAAGCAGATGGCGCTGAAGAAGGCGTCCAGACCGATCCAGTGCGGCTCGGCCTTGCTGTCGCGAAAGCGGCTGTCGAGCTTCTCCAGCCCTTTCGGTGCATAGGCATTGAGCATCTGCTGCTGATCGAGCTGCATCAGGCTGGTGGCTGCCAGTCCCCACACCACATCCGCTTTAGGCTGGGCTTTTTCTGCCAGCAAGCGGGCGGTGACCACGCCGGTGGAGTCACGCACCCACTTGATGTTGATATCCGGATGCTGGCGCTCGAACGCGGTTTTCAGCTCGTTGAGCTGCTCCGGTTCGAAGGCGGTGTAGACGGTGAGATCGGTCGCGGCCAGTGCCGGGGTGGTCATGGCAGCCAGCACGGCGACGGCCAGCAGATGGGTTCCCTGTTTCATCCTCTTCTCCAGTTAAATTGATTTGGTATAAACCAGATTGGTCGAGAGAGAGGCTAGGGGATCTTTATGACGTGACCGTGACAGCCCCGTGACGTTTTGCCGTTCCTGATTTATCCGTGACTAATCCTGGGTATCCACCTCGATCTCCAGACTGTCGTGGCGCCAGTACTCCAGATCGAAGTCGAGCACCCGGCCGTGCTGATCGAAGTTGAGCCGCTCGAGGCGCAGGGCGGGCAGGCCGGCGGTGGCTCCCAGCGCCTTGGCCACCTCGTCCGGCAGGGCGGTGGGGAAGAAGCGCACCTGCATGCGGGCATAATGAAGATCGTAATGGGCCTGGTAGATCTCGGTCAGACTGCCGTTGAGATCCAGCTCCAGCAGGCCGGGCACTCGCTCTGGCAGGCAGTGGTTCTCGCAGTAGCAGATGGCGCGCCCGTTGGCGTAGCGCAGCCGTTTTAGCAGAAACAGGCTGTCGAACGGCTTGAGCTGCAGCTGCGCCATCAACGCGGGCGGCACCGCCTGGCGGCTTTTCTCCAGTAGCTCGGTACGCGGCTCACCCCCTTGCTCCCGCACTATCTGGTGAAAGTTGGAGGTGCGTCTGGGGTTCAAGCGAAAGCGCGGCGGAGTGACGAACCAGCCGCGGCGATCCTCCCGATAGATAAGGCCGTTCGCTTCCAGCTGCACCAGCGCCTCGCGGATGGTAACCCGGGTGGTGCCATAGAGTTCCCCCAGCAGCCGCTCGGAGGGAAGCTTGTCGTTGGGGGCCAGACCCCCCGCCAGGATCTGGTTGGCGAGGGCATCCTTGATCTGCAGATATTGCGGTTTGCTCATGAAAATCCCTGGTTTTGCAATAAGTTGTGCAATGAGTTGGGCAATGGGCTGGGCAATGGGCTGGGCACAGGGCAGGTCATCTGCCCGGTCGTTACACGGCAACATCAACATGCGTTGGTAGATACCAGCATCGCCCCTGTTGTTCAGGCCTCCTAGATTATCGCGATCCCGGCGCTGAAAATGAATTTTTTGTTGCACGTAGCGCCACCCCTTTGACCTTGGCGGGGCAGTTACCCACAATGCGCTCATTCTGGTATATACCAAAAGGAGCGAAGTCATGACCCATATTCCTGCGGCCCCCGCCGCCGTCGATTACCTGCTGCTGACCCCAGGCCCCCTCTCGACCACCGCCACGGTGCGCGCCGCCATGCTGCAAGACAGCTGCACCTGGGATGCGGACTACAACCAGGGGGTGGTGGAGCCCATCCGCCGCGAGCTGGTGCGCCTCGCCACTGGCCCGGAATATCAAAGTGACTACAGCGCCGTGCTGCTGCAAGGGAGCGGTAGCTATGTGGTGGAGAGTGTGCTGGGCTCGGCGATAGGCGTCGATGAGTGTCTGCTGATCATCAACAACGGCGCCTACGGTGCTCGCATGGGGGAGATGGCCCGCTGCCTTGGCCTGCGCCACCATGAGCTGGACTGCGGCGAGACCACCCGCCCGGAACCCGCCGCCATCGAGGCGATGCTGGCGCGCCACCCCGAGATCACCCATTTGGCCATGGTGCACTGCGAGACCACCACCGGCATGCTCAACCCATTGGAGGAGGTGGCTGAGCTCTGCCAGCGCCGCGGCATTCGCCTGATCGTCGATGCCATGAGCAGCTTTGGCGGCATCCCCATCGACATGGGCCGCCTTGGCATCGAGTTTCTCATCAGCTCGGCCAACAAGTGCATTCAGGGGGTACCGGGTTTTGGCTTCGTCATCGCTCGCCGCGTGGCGCTCACGGCCTGTGCCGGTCGTGCCCGCTCGGTCTCCCTTGACCTGCACGCCCAGTGGCAGACCATGGAGCAGCAGGGGGGCAAGTGGCGCTTTACCTCCCCCACCCATACCGTGCTCGCCTTTGCCCAGGCCCTGCGCGAGCTGGATGAGGAGGGGGGCATTGAAGCCCGTCATCAGCGCTACAGCGAGAACCAGCGCACCCTGGTGGCGGGGATGGCTGCCCTCGGCTTTGCGCCGCTGCTGCCCGAGCAGTGGCAGTCTCCCATCATCACCGCCTTCTACTCTCCGGCCCATCCTGATTACCGCTTCGCCGACTTCTATCAGCGGCTCAAGGCGCAGGGCTTTGTCATCTATCCGGGCAAGGTCTCGCAAGCCGATTGCTTCCGTATCGGCAATATCGGTGATGTGACCCCGGAGCGGGTGCGCAGCTTGCTCGCCGCCATGGCCAGCGCCTGCTACTGGCAGGGGGCTGCGTGATGACCAGCATGCTGGCTCAGGGTCGTGATCTGCGTGGCTGCGATTTGCATGACCATAAGCTGCACGGCAGCGGCCGTGCCGACAGCGAAGGGGATATCAACCTCGGCGAGGGGCGGGCGCGCTGGTGGGCGGGCCAGAGCGAAGATGTACAGGCCGGATTGGCGGAGGATAGCCGCTACTTTCTCCATCAGGCACTCTCCACCCCCTGTCTGGATCTGATTGAGGGGGCGCAGGGGAGCTGGTTGACCAGCGTATCGGGCAAGCGTTACCTCGATTTTCACGGCAACAGCGTCCATCAGCTGGGCCACGGTCACCCCAGGGTGGTGGCCGCGGTGCAGCAGCAACTCGCCGATCTGCCGTTTGCGCCCCGCCGCTACACCCATCAGGTTGCCATCGACTGCGCCCGCACTCTGGCCGAACTGGCCCCCGGCGATCTCAACCGGGTGCTGTTCGCCCCCGGCGGCAGCGAGGTGGTGGGGATTGCTCTGAAGCTCGCCCGTTTCATCACCGGCAACAGCAAGGTGGTGTCCCTCTGGGATGCCTTTCATGGCGCCTCCCTCGATGCTATCTCGGTCGGCGGCGAGGCCTGTTTTCGCGCCGGTATGGGCCCGCTGATGGCCGGAGTGGAGCGCATCCCGCCGCCCACCCGTTATCGCGGCGTCTGGTATCGCGGGGAAGGGGATGACCTGCACTACGCCGATTATCTGGAGTACGTCATCGAGAAGGAGGGAGGGATCGGCGCCTTTATCGCCGAGCCCATCCGTAACACCGACGTACAGGTGCCCTCGAAGGCCTACTGGCAGCGGGTGCGGGAGATCTGCGATCGCCACAAGGTGCTGCTGATCGTCGACGAAATCCCCAATGCCCTGGGCCGCACCGGCCACTGGTTCAGCTTTGAAGAGTTCGGCATCGAACCCGACATCATCTGTCTGGGCAAGGGGCTGGGGGGCGGGGTGGTGCCGTTTGCAGCGCTTATCACCCGCGACCGTTTCAATCAGGCGGCAGCTATTTCACTCGGTCACTACACCCACGAGAAGAGCCCTATCGGCTGCGCGGCGGCCCTCGCGAGCATCGCTACCATCCGCGAAGAGGGATTGCTGGCAAAAGCGCAGGAGGATGGCCGCTTTATGGCGGCCGAGCTCGGCAAGTTGGCCGAACGTCATCCGCTGATCGGGCAGGTGCGCGGTATCGGTATGCTTTGGGCGCTCGATCTGGTGGTCGATCACCAGAGTCGCACCCGCAACAGCCAGGCCGCCGAACGGCTGCTCTACCGCAGTCTGGAGCTGGGGCTCAGCTTCAAGGTCTCCCAGGGCAACGTTATCCAGCTCTCGCCACCGCTCAATATCGCCCGCGCCGATCTGGTGCGCGCCATCACCATTCTCGATCGCGCATTGGGCGAGATCGCACTTTCACCGAAACAGGAACATCACCATGACTGAGTTGCAGACTGCCATCCACCCGACCACCGACGTGGAGGCGCTGATCCTCGACTGGGCCGGCACCGTCGTCGATTTCGGCTCCTTCGCCCCCACTTCCATCTTCGTCGAGGCCTTCGCCCGCGCCTATGACTTCCCCGTGACCCTGGACGAGGCGCGCCAGCCCATGGGCCTTGGCAAGTGGGATCATATCGCCGCGCTGGGCCGTCTGCCCTCGGTGGATGCGCGCTGGCAGGCTCGCTTTGGTCACCCCATGAGCCACGCCGAGGTGGACCACCTTTATCACACCTTTATGCCGCTGCAGATTGCCGCCGTGACCCGCTTTGCCACCCCCATCCCCGGTGTGCTGCCGGTGTTGGACGCTCTGCGGGTGCAGAGGCTGCGCATCGGCTCCTGCTCCGGTTATCCCCGTCCGGTGATGGAGGCGCTGGTACCAGCGGCGGCCGATCATGGCTATCGCCCGGATCATTGGGTCGCCACCGATGATCTCAAGGCAGGTGGTCGCCCCGGTCCCTGGATGGCGCTGGCCAACGTGATTGAGCTGGGAGTGAGCGCGGTGCATCGCTGCATCAAGGTGGATGACGCCGTACCCGGCATCAGCGAAGGGTTGAACGCCGGCATGTGGACCGTGGGGCTGTCGGTTTCCGGCAACGAATTTGGTGCCACCTGGGAAGCGTTTGCCGCCATGAGCGAGGCGGAGATCGCCGCCCGGCGCGCACCGGCCGAGGCCAAACTGCGGGCGGCGGGAGCTCACTACGTGATTGATACCCTTGCCGACATCGCCCCGGTTATCGCCGATATCAACCGCCGTCTGGCGGCTGGCGAGCGGCCATAGGCCATCGGTAGGGTCTAACAAAAGCGCTTGGCTGGCTTGAGATACAACACGCCCCCATCCGGGGGCGTGTTGTATCTATAGGGGGAAGTTGTGCGCGGTCAGCGGATATCGACCCGCATCAGGGGAGAGGGGGCGTTGTCGACAAAGTGGTGCCAGATATGGTCGTAGAGCGCCTTCTGGCCGGGGAAACTCACCAGCGCCTTGGCCTCGGCCAGGGAACACCAGCGATATTCGGTGTGCTCGTCGTTGAGGGTCACCGCCTGATTGGGCGGGCAATAGACCACAAAGACCGGTACCACCTCCACCGTATTCAAGGCAGCATCGTAAAACTGCTCCAGATACTGGCCGTTGTAGATCTCGCTTACCGTAATACCGGTCTCTTCGCCAAATTCGCGGATGATGGTTTGCCAGCCGGTTTCTCCAGTCTCCACCGTGCCGGCCACATGGCACCAGAAGCCCCCCTTGACCCGTTTCATCACCAGCAATTTGGTTT
Organism: Aeromonas sp. R10-2; assembly: GCF_040908445.1. Classification (NCBI taxonomy): domain Bacteria; kingdom Pseudomonadati; phylum Pseudomonadota; class Gammaproteobacteria; order Aeromonadales; family Aeromonadaceae; genus Aeromonas; species Aeromonas sp. R10-2. Next base: position 11,650 of record NZ_JBFODS010000054.1, read on the forward strand.
CGCCATCGACAGTGGTAAGGGCAACGCCAGAGACGGCCTTGCAGCGAATGGGGATCATGATCTTCTCTCCGGATTTGGGCTCTGTGATAGCCACGAACAGTGTGACGGTGTGTTAATTGAAATACGCCTCGGCGGGTAGGCCCATGACCTCTATTTCATTCAGGCCATTTTTGGCCAGATAGTTGGCCACCAGATTGAACCCCACCCAGTAACCGGCATATTTGGGAAATGGCCGGTTATCACGGCAGTAGAAAAAGTCTAAAAAGTTGAACTGCTTGCTGGATAGATGGGGCGTCATCTCTGCCAGGAGCGATTGCCAGTCATGGTGATGAGACTCCTTGAACAGCGAGGGGAGTGTGCCACCATTGAACCGCTGCTCAAAGTAGCAGGCCAGTCCTTCAAAAATCAGGTTTTCGGCCAGTGTTTCTGCTGCCACCTTGTTCTTCTTTTGCACGATATGGTGGACTTCGTGGGCCAGCACGGCAGGCAATTCGGTGATGATCACCTCTTTGATATCAGGCCGTTCCAGATCAAGCTGGAGTTCTATTCGATACATGTTGATGGCCCAGCCACCGATACCCGAGTCGGGCGCATCCCCCTCGGCAAAAGGGCTGAAGGTGACATCCAGTTGGGAGAGATCGAACAAGGCATTCAATTTGTGCGCCGTCTCGGCAAAAACGTGCGTAATGGTGTGATCGAGCCCATCGAATTTGCCCGAGTCGTTTAACAGGGTGAGTTGCATCCAGACATCCTTGTCTATTGAAAGAGAGTGCTGAGCCACTTGCGTGGTCGCGGCGCCATATCACCACGATTACCCTCCTTCAATCAAGGGGTTACCCGCCCATTATGCTTGCCGTCTGGATCGCCTCGATCAGCGCGGCCCGGTTGATGCGGGGGCGCTCTTCATCGAGCAGTTGCTGCCACAGCGCAATGGCCTGGCTGTAGCGACCATGCAGGAAGTGATCGGAGGCGAGCAGCATCAGGGCGCTCACTTCCCCCGCGTCCTGCTTGAGGGCGCTCTCCAGCAGGCGGGTTGCCTCGGGAGTCAGCTGCTGGCCCGCCTGATAGTAGAGCACGGTGGCTTGCGCGGCTTGAGTCGCCGCGCTGGCGCCCCCCTCCAGCAGCGCGAGGCGCTGATAGGCGAGCAGGGCGTTGTCATATTCGCCCCGATAGAGATAGAGCTGGCCGATCGCCGCCCAGCTGTCGAGATCGGCAGGATTGCGCTGAAGCTTCTGATGCAGCCTCCCCAGCTCCTTGTCCTGCAGATCCCGCGGGCTCAACCCCGCCAGCGGATCGGGACGGGATTGATACGCCTGCCACGCCTGATAACGGCCGCTGCCCAGATACACAGCGGCAACGGCCGCGATGGCCAGGAGGCCAAGCAGCAACAAGGCCCGCCCGTGCCGATGATTGCGGCCGCGATTGTCATGCTCGCTGGTCAGTTGCGCGCGCAGGGCCAGCTCAGCCGCCGGGATGGCGTTGGCCAGGCGGGCGGCGCTCAGCTCCCTGTAGAGTGGTTGGTCTGGGGAGAGGCCCGCTTGTTCTCCACGCATGATCAACAGATTCAGTTCGCTGCGCGGGTCGGCGGCGGGTTGATGGATTGACTCATCGATTGCCTTAACGGCAGGGATGGGGTGCGCCTTTGTGCTAGTGAGGCGGCGAAACAGGATCAACAGCGCCAGCCCCAACAGCAGCAGGGGACCGCCCCACAGCAGCGCCGTGCTGGCCTTTAAGGGGGGATCGTAGCGGACGAAATCACCGAAGCGCTCCGTCATGCGGGCGATCACCTGCTCATCGCTCTGTCCCTCGTCCACCCAGCGGTAGACCTCTAGCCGCAGATCCCGCGCGATGGGGGAGTTGGACTCCACCAGGTTCTGGTTCTGGCACTGGGGGCAGCGCAGGGCGCGGGCCACTTCCTGAGCGCGGGTCTGCCGCTCGGGGTGGCGAAACTGATAGGTGTCGACCCCGCTGGCAAGGGCCCCGAGGCTCAATGCCAGCAAGAGCGGCGCTATCAGGGTGTGGCCGAGACGGCTCATGGCTTGCTCTCCTGCACTTCTCTCTCCATTTCGGGCTGGTTGGCGGTGTTGCTGCGGGCCTTTGCAAGCAGGGGGGCAAACTGGCGTTGCCAGATCTCCCGGGTGAGCAGGCCGGTATGACGGGTCAGCAGGGCTCCATCGGCATCAAAGAGATAGGTTTCCGGCGTGCCGTAGACGCCGAGCTCCAGCGCCAGTTTGCCGTCGGGGTCGGCCAGCACGGCGCGATAGGGGTTGCCCGCCTGAATAAGCCAGGCGCGGGCAGCATCCCTCTTGTCCCGGTAGTTGAGACCGTAGAGGGGCATTGTTGCCGCGAGCTCGCTGAGCAGCGGATGTTCAGCGCGGCAGTTGGCGCACCAGCTGGCCCAGACGTTAAGCACAAAGGGCTCCCCCTTGAGGCTGGCGGTCTGGATCGGACTCCCGTCCAGCAGATTGTTGCTTTGCCACACAGGCAGGGTACGCCCGAGCGTCGCCTCATCCTGGCTGTAGGGATTGTTGCCAAGGCCGAGCCAGAGCAGGATGCCGAGGCTCAGTGTCAGCAGCAGTGGAAGAAAGAGGCGCAGGCGGGATCTCATAACGCCTCCTGTTCGAGCCGGGGATGGGAGGTGCCAACCGCAACGGAACGAGAGGCAAGCAAGGGGCGGCGGGCGAGCAGGCGCAGGGCGCCACCTGCCATCATCAACAGGCCACCGAGCCAGATCCAGCGTACCAGCGGCTTGTAGTGCAGCCGCATGGCATAGGCATCTGGCCCCATCTTCTCACCCAGCACCACGTAGAGATCGCCGAGCATACCCCACGCGATGCCCGGTTCGTTCATGTTCATGGTGCGCACGCTGTAGTGGCGCCGCTCCGGCGTCAGCCGCGCCACCTCTTTACCGTCTTTATGCACGCTAAGCGTGATGCGCTCGGCGGTATAGTTGGGGCCGATCACCGGCTCGCGCCCCTCATAACGAAACTCGAAGGCGCCGAGCTGGTAGGGCTGGTTGGCACTTAGCACTGTGCCTCCTTCCTGACTTTGGTGACTCACCTGCGCGATGCCGAGGGCACACACCGCCACCCCGAGGTGGGCCAGCAGGCTGCCGAACCTATTGAGGGTGAGCTCGCGCAGCAACGTCGGTTGCAAGAGCGGGAGCAAAAGACTGGCCATCAGCCAGAGGCTCACCATATTGGCGAGGATGCCAATCCAGCTACCGGAAAACGATCCCTGTTCCAGATAGGCAAGGCTAAGCAGCCCGCCACCAAGCAGCCCAAACAGCGGCGGCAACAGAGCGTTGAGTCGGGAATGTGGCGCAAGCTGCTGCCAGCGCAGGCGCGGCAGTTGGGTCATCAGCGTCATCAGGCAGAGGGCCAGCGGCACGAAGATGGTATTGAAATAGGGGGCACCCACCGAGAGCGAGCCCAGATGGAGCGACTGGAACACCATGGGGTAGAAGGTGCCGAGCAGCACGCTGGCGCAGGCCACGCAAAGCAGCAGGATAGCAGCACCGAGCAGTCCCTCCTTTGACAGCAAGCCAAAGCGGGCATAGGGGGCGCGAATGTCCGCCCGCAGGGCAAACAGGGTGAGGGCGCAGGTCAATAGCAAACCGAGCAGCAACAAGAGGGTGAGGCCGCGGCTGGGGTCGACTGCAAAGGCATGTACCGAGGTGAGCACTCCGGAGCGCACCACAAAGGTGCCGAGCAGGCTCAAGGCGAAGGTGAAGATGGAGAGCAACAGCACGGCGTGGCCGTAAGCGCCGCGCTTCTCGCAGACAATTAGAGCGTGCAGCAGGGCAGTGCCCAGCAGCCAGGGCAAGAGGGAGGCGTTTTCTACCGGATCCCAGAACCACCAGCCGCCCCAGCCCAGTTCGTAATAGGCCCACCAGGAGCCCAGCACGATGCCGGCGGTGAGAAAGACCCAGGAGCCGAGTGCCCAGGGGCGGCTCCAGTGAGCCACGGCGCCATCCAGTCTGCCCGAATGGAGCGCCGCCATGGCGAAGGCGAAGTTGACCGCAACGCCGACGTAACCGAGATAGAGCAGGGGCGGGTGGATGATGAGACCGATATCCTGCAGCATGGGGTTGAGATCGCGCCCCTCCAGCGGCCCCGGGAACTGGCGGTCAAACGGGCTGGAGAAGATCAGGGTATAGAGGGCGAACAGCCCGACGATCAGCCCCATGATGGCCAATACCCGAGTTGTAATCAGCGGATCGACCCGCCTGGAGCAAAGGGCCACCAGGGCGCCCCACAGCCCCAGCGCAAAGACGAAAAAGAGCATGGAGCCTTCATGGCCGCCCCATACCGCCGCCAGCTTGAAGCCCAGCGGCAGGGCGCTGTTGGCATGTTGGGCCACATAGACCAGGGTGAAGTCATCGAGGCCAAAACAGCTGGCGAGCAGCAGCAGGGCGGTCAACAGCAGGATGGCATTGATCAGCGCCAGCGGCGTGGCGCTGCGCAGCAGGGTCGGGGAGGCGAGGCGCAATCCCAGCCAGGGCAGGGTGCCCTGCAGCAAGGAGAGTGCCGCCGCCAGCAACAGTGAGAGATAGCCGAGCTCCGCCAGCACATAACCTCCGGTTCAATCTTTGATCTCATTCATGTCATGACACACACGCCGCGTCGTCTCCCTTTGGCGGGGAACATTGCCAAGCAACGGGTGTGGCATCACCAGAAATTCATTGGGCCAGCAACAAACCAGCGCCAGTCACCCAAGGGTGGCTGGCGCTGGTGATCATACCTTTAAACTACCGTCATCTGGCCGGCATAGAGCACAAAGTAGCGCAGCAGCAGGATCCCCACCAGGGTCAGGCTGCAGACCAGCACCAGATGGCCGTTTCGCTCCCGCAGGGGCGCCGGGGTCAGCAGGGCCAGCAGCTGGGGCAGCAGCATGCCGACCCCCACCACGCCGACCCAGAATACCTGAGCCCAGAAGCCGCTGCCGATGGCCGCCCACATCGCCACCTCTTTCTGGCCGCCACCGAAGTAGAGGCCGGTAAAGAAGCAGACCAGCAGCAACACCTCCACCGCCAGCACGGGTCGCTCGAAGCGATGCACGAAGCTCACCCCCTTGCTGTGATGGTTCTCCTTGAAGAGCGTCACCGCCAGCAAGATGGTGGAGGCGATGCCGGAGCTGATGCCCGAGACCAGAAACAGCACCGGCAGCACCGGGTTGTTCAAGAGCGGATAGGTCTTGAGCGCCGAGAGCAGAAAGCCGGTATAGGCACCCAGCAGAACGGCGAGCAGCAGCAAGAGCGGCGCCAGCAGCCGCTCGATGCGGGCGAGCCAGCCAATCAGGCCATCCACAAAAGCGAACTTCTCTTGCAGCAGGTGACGACGCAAGGTCTCAATCTCGGTGCGAAACACCACCGCCAGCCAGGCGAACAGCACCACCATATAGAGCTGGAACAGCATGACCCCCATCGACATCACGGAGTCGAACTGGTAGTGGAACATCAGCTTCCAGAAGGTCCAGGGGCGGGCCAGATGGAAGATAAGGATCAGCAGCCCCAATATCACGCTCGCCGGCGCCAGGATTGCGGTCGCCTTGATGATGCCGCTCTCGCTGCCTGCCCCCTTGCGGCGCAGCAGCACCGAGAGGGTGGTTGCCCCGGCGGAGATGCCTAGCAGAAAGAGATAGATAGCGATGGGCCAGTCCCACACGAGGGAAGGGAAGTGAAATGCCGCTTGCATGGTCATGACGTTATCTCCCCTTTGGGCACGCGGTACATCTTGGGCGAGGTGCCGAGCGCCTGCTTGTAGCGATAGGTGGTCTCCTTCACCAGCCGTTGGGCGATGGGGCTGTCCGGATCATCCAGATTGCCGAACACCAGCGCCTTGGTGGGGCAGGATTCCACGCAGGCCGGCTCCTTGCCCGCCGCGAGGTTGGTCTTGCGGCAAAAGTCGCACTTGTCTGCCACTCGGGTCACAGGGTTGATAAAGCGCACCTGATAGGGGCAGGCGGCCAGACAATACATGCAGCCGACGCAGAGATCCGCGTTGACATCGACGATGCCATCCTCCTTGCGAATATGGGAGGCGCCGGTGGGGCAGACGTGGACGCAGGGGGCGTTGTCGCAGTGCTGGCAGGACTTGCGAAAGAAGCGGTACTCGGCGTCGGGAAATTCCCCGATGGGGCCTGAGCGGATGATCTCGAGGCGCGAGACCCCTTCTGGCACTTTGTTCACTTCCCGGCAGGCATCCATGCAGGCGGTGCAGCCGATGCAGGCCGTCTCATCGTGGATCATGCCATAGCGGACCCCGTCTATGGTCTGGCTGTGGGCAAGGGGGGTGGCAAGGGTGCGAGTCGGCCCCGTCATCATGATAAGGGCCCCTGCGCCCATGCCCGCCATAAAGTCACGGCGAGAGCAGCTCATGATGCCTCCTTGCCGGTAGCCGATTTGGACTGCTCCTGCCGGGCCTTGCTGGCCTCATGCTGCTTGCTGTGGCAGTCGACGCAGAGCTTGATGCGGGATTTTTCCGGGGTCGCCACCATGGGCTCCTTGGCCGGATGCAACTGGTGACAGCTGGTGCAGGTGAGCTTGGTGGCGTGCACGACGTGGGCCCAGAGCGCCTCGCGCAGTGGTTTGGGCTCGTGGCAGCTCATGCAGACTCCATTCTGCTCGCTGATGGGATAAAGCTTGATGCTCTCTTTATCCTTCAGGCTGTGGCTGAAGCGCATCACATCCTTGACCCCTTCCCGGTGCTGGGGGGAGGGCTGGCCGTGGCAGTTGGTGCAGGTCACCGGCTTGAGGTTGTTGGGATTGGTCGCCTGACCATGCTTGCCGTGCATCCCTTCGCTCTGCTCCTTGTGACACTCGGTACAGGCCTTGTCGGGATTGCGTAAAAATTCCACCTCATGTGTAGCTGGAACAGGGGCAGCTGCCGGCTCGGCCGCCTGACCCTGCAGGCTGGTGAGCAACATGGCTGCCATCAGCATCAGTCGTAAAAAATCCATCGTTAAATCACCCATAGGAAGCCTCCATCCGCTGCGGGCCTGGTCTGGCCGGGCCCGCAGGCGCCGTTACTGTGCCAGCCGTCCGGCCGCTTTGGCCTCGGCATCCCAGGCGGGGACCGTGGTCTTGAGGAACTGGGCCTTGTCGCTGTTGAACTGCTTCATATCCATGCCAAGGGCGGCTTGCGCTTTCTCCTTGGTGGAGATGTCGGGGATGGCGATTTCGTGGCTGATCCCCTTGCTGGCCAACAGGCGCGCCAGCTTGGTGCGGGCGTCAGCGGCTTTATCCAGCGCGCTGCCAAGTACCTTGAGGGCCACTTCGGGGGCGTGCATCTGCACCCCGTGGGAGGCGATGGCGTAGTCCCAGCGCCACTGGGCGTGACGGATGTCCTGCAGAATATCCTTCATCTCTGCCTCGGTGGCGCCGGCATCCCAGGCCGCCTTGGCTTCAAAGTGGGCGTGTACCAGCTGCTTCTCGACCTTCAGCTTGGTCTCGATCACCGCCTCTTTGCGCTGTTTGACAATCCCTTGCAGCATCTCCTTGCTCTGGGTGTGGCAGTTGCGGCAGGTCTGCTCGAAGCGATCGAAGGGGTTACCCACCTTGTGATCCGTGTAGACCTTGCCCTGCTCGTTCTGCACCTTGGGCATGTGGCAGTCGACGCAGGCGACGTTGTTCTGGCCGTGAATGCCGGCGCGCCAGGTTTCGTACTCGGGGTGCTGGGCTTTCAGCATGGGGGTTTTGGAGAGGGCATGGGTCCAGTCGGCAAAGCCGATTTCATCGTAATAGGCCTCCATCTGCTCCACAGTGGTGCCCTTGTCCCAGGGGAATTTGACCGCCTTGGTGGGGCCGCTGAAGTAGTACTCCACGTGGCACTGGCCGCACACCTGGGACTGCTGATCAAAGCGCCCCTGATCCTTGAACGGCTTGCCGATGGCGGTCATGGCCCGATCGGCATAGGGACGGGAGAGGTGCAGGGCAGGTTTGCCCTCCTTGAACTCCTTCGAGGCGGTGTCGTGGCAGTCGGCGCAGCCGATGGTGTTGACGATTTCCGGCCCACCCTTGGCCCACATCCCTTTGAAGTAGCCATCTTCACCCTTCTCGTCGATGACGCGGGCCACATCCGGGCTCTTGCAGCTCCAGCAGGCCATGGGCAGGGGGCCATCTTCGGCGGTTTTCGGTGCGCCGGTGCGCAGGGTCTCACGCACATCGGTCAGCGCATAGAAGTGACCACGGGGTTTGTTGTAATCCTTGGAAAAGGGGTAACCGCCCCACAGCACCACCATATTGGGATCTTCCGCCAGCGCGTCGTTGAGCTTTTCGCTCTCGCGGGTAGCCTGCCAGCTTTTGAACTGATCGGCATGATCCTTGGCGAACAGCTCATTGCGTGCTTCTACTTTTTCTTTGGTTTGCGCCTCTTCGGCGGCCTGTACCCAGCCGCTGGTGCCAAGCCAGCTGGTCAGCAACAGGGCGGTGAGGCCCAGTTTGGAATGCCTGTTTTGTGAACCCACGTTTATCACTCCCAGATAAATGTTTTTTTGTCCGGTCTGACCCGATCCATCTTGTCGTGTGGACTTTATCCCCGTGGGGGAGGGCAGACATGCCGTTGGTGGTGAAACTGACCTTGCAGTACCTGATTACTCACGCTGAATTTATCAAACAGGTAAATTAAATGTTGTTTTATCAGAAGCAGAGTTGCGTCAGATCAATTGTTGAGACGGGAAAAAAGCTGAAATGAGATCTGGATTGAAATTTATGAGAATTCAACGCGTTGTATGGAGTGAGTTGGCAGATGAGGGATGGCTCTCTACCCAGGCGATTTACACATCCATGTTGGCGAGGGGTGCCATAGACTAATCCCATCAAGGTGGTGGATTACCCAACAAGTGAACCCATCATGTCAGGGGTTTGCAGCGATCCAGTAATAATAAAATTGTCACTTATGCGCATCAGTGAGGGCATTTTTCGCCAAACGACAGAATTGGTCATAACAACAGCGCTGGGGCCAGCGTTGAAGCGCAAATGGTTAGCTCTGTATGATGCTACTTTTTTCTTAATGCCCTTTTTTGGATGCACAAAGCAGCAGGTAATGGCCGTTTTAGGGGATGTCGTCATAAGATTGAGGCCTATAGCACTATTTATCGAAAATTGTGAAAAGACCAAAGTTGTCAGATGAGGTATGGTTCTTGAACAGATGAGCATTCTTTCATGTACAGGATCTTTAGCAGCAACCAATTGAAATAGATATAAAAATGGCTTCGATTGTGATCTGATTTTATCGCCAAACAAAACCGCCACGCACGAAGCCATGACCATTATCGATGCCAACCACTATCTTGAGCAACTTCTCTCTCCTGCCGAACTCGACCGCATTGCCCGTGACTGCCAATTTTGCTTGCGCAAACGAGCCATTACGCCTGCCATGCTGGTGACTGCACTCTTGCGGGCACTTGGCTGCGACCAGGTCGATGGTATCGCTGGATTGCACCATCATTTCAATGCCTTGCAACTGGTTGATGCCCATCAGGTTTCCTACAAGCCCTTTCACAACCAGTTGCGCAAAGCGTCGTTCGCCCTGTTCATGAAGGCGCTGGTTGAACGGGCTATCGCCTTGCGTATCGGCCAACAGATGAAGACTGCATCCCTTGGCGCATTCAAACAGGTGTTGTTGCAGGATGGTACTTCCTTTGCCGTCCACAAAAGCCTGGCCGAAGTGTTTCCGGGAAGGTTCAAGACCATTAGCCCGGCGGCAATCGAGTGTCATATGCTCATGTCTCTATTGGAGCAAAGTCCAGTTTGCATGCAGGTCTCTGCCGATACGGCGTCAGAGCGCCAGTTCCTGCCTGAGCCCGAGCGGCTCAATAACAGCCTGCTGTTGGCGGACGCGGGTTACATCGATATGGCCTACTTTGCGAAACTAAACGAGGCGGGCGGTTTCTATCTGGTCAGGGGTAGTAAGAGCCTGAACCCGAAGATTATCCGGGCATGGCGCGGTGACGAACGGGAAGTGCCGAAGCTGGCGGGCCTGTCACTCAAGGATGCTGGACGGCGGCACTGTCGGGCAGAGGTACTGGATATGGTGGTGAAATCGGGCAAGTTCGAGTATCGGCTGATCCGACGCTGGTTTGCCGAGGAGAAACGGTTCTGTATCTGGATGACCAATCTGCCACGAGAGGCATGGCCAGCAGAGCGGGTGATGAGCCTGTACCGCTGTCGTTGGCAGGTGGAGCTGCTGTTTAAGGAGTGGAAGTCGCACAACCGGCTCAAGGGCTTTGTGACAGGTCAGAAAGCCATTGCCGAGGGGCTGGTGTGGGCCAGCCTGTTGTCGCTGGTGATGAAAAGACGGGTAGCTCAGACGCTGATGGGGGACGGTTTATCCACACTGAAAGCGGCGAAAAATAGCGGAACCTGGTGGTTCCCGTTATTGGAAGCGGTGGCTCATCGGGTGTTGGTGGAAATAAGAGAGCGTCTGGAATGGGCTGCCGTTTACTTGGCGAAAAATGCCCGTCGAACCAAGCAGCGAAAATCGATACAGAACAGGACCTTAGAAGGAATTTCAAATGAAGTGTTTTCTTAAGGTCCTGTATATG
>NZ_JBFODS010000055.1:0-13867 GCF_040908445.1 Aeromonas sp. R10-2
TATCTGCTCCGGGCTCCACCACCAGGCGAGTGTCAGCTCGACAAACTGGATGACATCGGCAGATAGCCGAGATTTGGCCGCACTGGCCCGTCGGTGGGTGGCGTGCTGATGCGCATTGTCTGGCTGGTAGCCCTGCGGCCCGGCGTTACGACGCAGCTCCCGGTAGAGGGTGGAGCGATGAACGCCAATGGCGCGTGCGGTGGCAAGGATGGACATCCCCTGTGCGCGAAGCACCGATAACTGGTATCGTTGCCCCTCGGTCAACTGCTGATAGCTCATGGTGATACTGCTTTTACTTTGGCGAGCAGAAGGGTACCACCAATCAGCAGTTGGCCACCTCTCGCCATTCATCCATGAGTGTCGCACTTATTATCTGAATTCCCGTGCAGAGTCAGAGCGTCTCTCTTGGCCAAGGAACGTTTGAAACCTTATCAACCAATATTAGATTCACACATGGCACCTATAGTCGCGGTGACATTGTGTTATTCAATACCTATGGTTGTAACCCGTCGAACTGTTTCTCCAGCCATGAAGTCCGCATTCGCCTAAGCGACCTTCAATTGCAAGCCGGACGAACCATGTTGTTTGATACCAATGGTCAGGCGTTTGCACATAAACGCAGCTACCAACTCTCCCTCCGCTAACGCAACAGGTTAGCCATTCCATTCACATGGCCGTATAATCCCCGCCTGTATAAATAAACAGGAGTGGTGATGGACGTTTCAACCCTGCTCGACGGGCTCAACGACAAGCAAAGAGATGCCGTTGCGGCGCCCCGCAGCAACCTGCTGGTGCTGGCCGGTGCCGGTTCGGGCAAGACCCGGGTGCTGGTGCACCGTATCGCCTGGCTGATGCAGGTGGAACGCTGTTCACCCTTCTCCATCATCGCGGTCACCTTTACCAACAAGGCGGCGGCCGAGATGCGCGGCCGGGTCGAGAAGGTGATCGGCGACGGCGTGCGCGGCATGTGGATCGGCACCTTCCACGGCATCGCCCACCGTTTGCTGCGGGCCCACCATCTGGATGCGGGGCTGCCGCAGGATTTCCAGATCCTCGACTCCGATGACCAGTACCGGCTGATCCGCCGGGTGCTCAAGGCGCTCAACCTCGACGAGAAGCACTGGGCCCCGCGCGCCGTGATGGGCTACATCAACGGCAAGAAAGATGAAGGCTTGCGCCCCGGCGACATCGACCTCTACGGCGACCCCGTCACCCGCACCTATCAGCAGATCTACAAGACCTATCAGGAGACCTGCGATCGCTCCGGTCTGGTGGACTTTGCCGAGCTGCTGCTGCGCGCCCACGAGCTGTGGCTCAACAAGCCGCACATCCTCGAGCACTACCGCGACCGCTTCCAGAACATCCTGGTGGACGAGTTTCAGGATACCAACGGCATCCAGTACGCCTGGCTGCGAATGCTGGCGGGCAACAGCGGCAAGGTGATGATCGTCGGCGACGATGACCAGTCCATCTACGGCTGGCGCGGCGCCAAGATCGAGAACATCCAGCGCTTCCTGACCGACTATCAGGGCGCCGAGACCATCCGCCTCGAACAGAACTACCGCTCCACCGCCAATATCCTCAAAGCCGCCAACAGCGTCATCGCCAACAACGCCGAGCGCCTTGGCAAGGAGCTGTGGACCGAAGGGGCCGAGGGCGAGCCGATTTCGCTCTACGCCGCCTTCAACGAGGTGGACGAAGCGCGCTTCGTGGTCGGCCGTCTCAAGGATTGGAAGGAAAAGGGCGGCCTCCTGGCCGACTGCGCCATCCTCTATCGCTCCAACGCCCAGTCGCGGGTGCTGGAAGAGGCGCTGATGCAGGACGCCATGCCGTATCGCATCTACGGCGGCCTGCGCTTCTTCGAGCGCCAGGAAATCAAAGACGCCATGGCCTACCTGCGCCTTATCAACAATCGCGGCGACGACGCCAGCTTCGAGCGGGTGGTCAACACCCCGACCCGCGGCATCGGCGATCGCACCCTCGAGATCCTGCGCGGCAACGCCCGCGATCAGGGGCTCAACCTGTGGCAATCGGCCAAGGCGCTGCTCAACGACAAGGTGCTGACCGGTCGCGCCGGCAACGCGGTGCGCGGCTTTGTCGAGCTGATCGACGCGCTGGAGGAGCAGGTCGCCATGCTGCCGCTGCACCAGCAGGCGGATATCGCCATCCAGAACTCCGGCCTCAAGGCGATGTATCTGGCGGAAAAGGGCGAGAAATCCCAGGCACGGGTAGAGAACCTGGACGAACTGGTCACCGCCTGCCGCCAGTACCAGCGCCCGGACGAGCTGGAAGATATGAGCGATCTCTCCGCCTTCCTCGCCCACGCGGCGCTGGAGTCCGGCGAGAATCAGGCGGACGAATATGCCGATGCGGTGCAGCTGATGACATTGCACAGCGCCAAGGGGCTGGAGTTCCCGCTGGTGCTGCTGGTCGGCGTCGAAGAAGGGATGTTCCCCAGCCAGCAATCCACCGAGGAGTCGGGCCGACTGGAAGAGGAGCGCCGCCTCTGTTACGTCGGCATGACCCGCGCCATGGAGAAGCTCTACATCTGTTATGCCGAGAGCCGCCGCATCTACGGCCGCGAGATGTTCCACAAGCCGAGCCGCTTTATCCGCGAAATGCCCGCCGAGTGTCTGGAAGAGATCCGGCTGCGCACTCAGGTCAGCCGCCCCACCCAGTACGGCCGCTTTAGCCAGAACGAGGTGCAGCAGAGCTTTGACGCCAGCGGCATCAAACTTGGCCAGCGGGTGCTCCATCCAAAATTCGGTGAAGGGGTGGTACTCAACTTCGAAGGTGTGGGCCAGCAGAGCCGGGTGCAGATCCAGTTCGACGACGTCGGCGCCAAGTGGCTGGTGACGGCCTATGCCAGACTGGAAGCACTTTGATTTTTCCTGCTCTTGATATAATCAACCCGGCTTTAGGCCGGGTTGGTGCAAATCGCCTTGCTTGCTTCTCAGAATAACTCTCTCATCCCTCATACTTCCTGAAATAAAATCTAAAGTCCTAGGTATTTACATAGCGTTAGTTATAGAGAGTACATTTTCCAATCTCGTAATACCATTATAAAACCAGTATGAAAGCTTATCTATTACATGTACACTAGCACCAATATATTTTATGTTAAAGTTTGCATTGCTAATTCAACTAAACATTCATCATAAAGATATTAATTTGGGTCCAGGAAATGATACGGCAAATTACAATAAGAAACTTCCGCTCTATTCATAAACAAACCTTCAGCTCAGAAGAAATAACCACTTTTGTTGGAAAAAACGATGCTGGGAAATCCAATATATTAAGAGCACTGAATTTATTCTTCAATAATGAAACCGATCCTTTAAAGAAATTCAACTTCTATGAAGATTATAATATCAATGCAAAAGTTGCACAAAATAAAGCAAAAGAAATAAGTATTGAATTAGTTTTCAAACTACCAGCTAGCTACAGAAAAGAGGATCAGCCTGACACGGTTTTCTGGCGAAGAGTGTGGAGGGAGCACGGTATTCACGCACAAGGAGAGATACAACAATATTGCAGACTAAGGCGTGACACCATTATTCACAAAACTAATTTTCAACCCCGTAGCAAAATACCAAGCCTACTTAGCAACATTAGTTTTATTTACATTCCTGCTATAAAGGACCAGCGTTTCTTTAGAGACTTGCAAGGTAGGCTATATGATGTTTTAGCTATAAGTACTGAGAAAGGATTCCATGCTTCAGCTGCTGACTTCGAAACAAAAATACAAAGTCACATCGAAGAACTATTAAGTGATATTGACTCACAGTTTTCTAGTAAAAATAGTATAAAACTGCCTAAAGATCTCCGGAGTATATTTGAGGTTTTAGAGTTTCAATCAAATAACATTCCATTAGGAAGAAGAGGGGATGGTATAAAAATAAGACATATCCCCATGATCTTATCTTTTATTGGAAAGAAGAGACAAAGTATTGGAGTAAACTCCATAATAAGACCTCAAATATGGGGTTTTGAGGAACCTGAAAATAATGTAGAATTTTCTACATGCTTTGAGTTGAATAAGCAGATTATTGAAGCTGCTAAGCAACACACTCAAATATTCATCACGACGCATTCTCCAGCAATATATTCCTTATGCTCATCACCTGAGTTGACAGGAAATTTAAAAACAGCCTGCTATTATGTTTCTAAAAATGAAAATGAAACGATAGTGACAAACAGCGATGAAAACTCTATACATGGCCATATTGGCTTTTTAGATGTTATTAGCCCTATAATTTCAAAACATAATCTTGAATGGCAAAATAAAATTGAAGCTCAAGAAAAACTAAACTTATCGCTTTCAAATGAATTAGAAAAAAACTCACACCCCAGAGTTTTCCTCGAAGGGAGATCAGATAAATCCATTATAGGTCGTTTATTTAAATTCAACTCCATAAATGAAGTTTTCATAGATACTCCGGACGACGACAATAATAATGCACTTGCCGCAGCAGAAAGGGCAATCGCTTTTCATTTAGTTCAAAAGCACCGCACCGTAGATCAGCAAATAAAAGGTATTTTATTATTGGATGATGATGATGCAGGAAGAAATGCAAAAGCCGTTTTTAATGGGATGGTCAAGGAAAGCAATAATGTCAAAGCATTTCTTATAAACCCCAGCCAAAAGACTATTGCACTTAAGAAGCTCGGATTTTCAATATCAAAAGACATTGAACAATTGCTACCTGATAATCTGTGGCAGCATGCATTAGATAGTCAATGGCTTGATAGGATAGAGAATGAGTCAGAAAAATATACCGAATCAAAATCCATGGAGTTATTTAATAAAGGGATATCCTCAAGCGAATATATAGATACTATTGATGAAAACTTGAAAATAATGGCAAATTATAGATTCAGTATAAAAGGTAAGGAAAAAATGGGGCGATATGTTGAAAAGCTATCTGATGATGAAATATCAGCTTTAGGGCTAGACATAGCATTTAAAAAAGAAATAAACCGAATACTGGACAGTCTAAAAATACCCCAAATTGAATGATTTCTGCGCTGTGTAAATTTAGTGCCCTACCTTTCCGACACAGGCGTAGCTGGTGAGGCTACGCCCGTGTCCGGTAATGCTTTCAGATTACTTAACCAACTTGCTCTCCATCACCCCTTGCTTGCCCTCCTCTTCGCTGACCTGACTCAGCTTGGAGCGGGCCATCAGCAGGCCCATCTTGACCTCCTGCCAGACGTAGTAGTTTTTACCCGCCTCGGTGCTGAGGGTCAGGGTGGCATCGTTCTCCGACTTGGAGGTGATGGTGTGGCTGCCCGGTGTCACCTGCTTGAGGATGTAGGTGTGGGCCACGGTATCACCGACCGCCATACCATCCACCAGCAGCGGCATTTTGACGGCCGCCCCGAAGGTCTCGTTGCGATAGATATAGAGGTTGGCCGCATCCTTGGGCGCCACAAACTGCTTGGCCTGCGCGTCTGCGGTGGCATCGGCCATGGGTACGGAAGCACAACCGGAAAGCAGCGCCGCCGACAGCAGGGCGGCACTCATCATTATTTGCCTGAACATAGTCGTTATTTTTTAGTGAGTTAACGGAGTTTAAAGGTTCGCATGAGCCTGCGCTGGCTGACAATCGCTCAAATCGAGCGGGATGTGACCCGGTTCAATTTTTCGGCATTTGGTGGGATGAAGGGGGAAATCAGAAACCCGGCCGCCAGATGGGCGCGGCGGCCGGGTGAATTGTAAAGAGTAGGGTGACAGGGAAAGGGATCAGCCTAGTCTAATCAACTCGATGGGGGCGTAGCGCTCACCGGAGTTTGCCAGCAGCACGCACTTCTCATGCTCCGCCTGATAGGGGGTCATATTATCGGTGTGGGCCTCTTTCAGAAAATCGACTGCGCCAGTGGCGGCAATCATCACGCGCTGACCCTGGTTCAGCACATTGCGGTTACGGTCATAGATCTTCATCTCATTCTCCTTTTATTGTGTCCTGGCGGATGCGCAGGCGTGTGTCCAGGACAACGGCATTCAGCCTACGCCCCTGAAAAAAGGTGATTTATGTCACAGATCAAAAAAGGGGCGATAAGGGACTCACAGGCTCAAAATGCGAGCATTGCCCCTTGGCCAACGGCTATCGCGCGAAGTAGCGCTACCCTGCCCTTTTCATCGTGGCAGGCTCGAACCCGACAGCGGTTGGGGTATATTGGTGGCCGATTAGCCAGTCTCATTCACCGTGGCCGCGCATGCGGGCCGCTGTTTCAACAAGATGGAGAGTGCCCATGAATCGCGATATCACCGCCCAGTTCATCAAGATGCTGACCAATCTGGATCACTGTCTGGCCAAGGCCGAGGCCCACGCCGCGGCGAAGCAGTTCAACGTGGACAACTTCTTCGGCGATCGGCTGATCGTCGATATGCTGCCCTTCAGCAAGCAGGTGCTGATCTGCTGCGATGCGGCCCGCTCCGTGGTGGCCACCGCCAGCCACAGCGAACTGCCGGCCATGGGCGATGAACCCAAAACCATCGAGGATCTGCGCGCCCATATCGGCAAGACCATCACCTATCTGCAAGGCAAGCTGGACGCGGACTACAGCCAGTACGCCAGCGGTCGCTACGTGCCCCACTGGGCGGGCGGCAAGGGGATGGATGGCCATACCTGCGTCCATGAGTACGGCATTCCCAACTTCTACTTTCACCTCACCATGGCCTACGCCCTGCTGCGCCGCGCCGGGGTCGATCTCGGCAAGCGCGACTATCTGGGCGGGCTCAACCTGCAATAAGCGCTGCACGCCACAGGCGGCAAACAGACAGCAAAAGCCTGCCAAGCGGCAGGCTTTTTTATATCGGGTGGTGCAGGGCTGGTGCGCAGAAAGGCTGCGCCCTAGAAGGGGCCGTTGCGCTCGCGCAGCTTGTCGGGCAGGCCGTCGTGATCCCCCAGCTCGCGCTCGGGTACGTCATCCCAGTGCAGCTTGCCGAGGGTGATATTACGCTCGGGGTGCACGGCGTAGTGGATGCGGTTGTCCTCCCGATCGGTATCGCCGATGCAGAGCAGCCGGACAGTCTCTTCGGTGTTGTTGATAAAGGCGTGGGCCAGCCCGTCACCGGCCTTGAAGCCCACCGAATCCCCCGGTTGCAGCCGATAGAGCACGCCGTCGAGCCAGACATCCGGCGTCCCTTCCAGCACGTGAACGAACTCGTCCTCGGTCTTTTCGGCATGAGGCCAGCTGGTGCGATGGCCGGGCTCGACAATCTCGTGGTGAATGCCGATGCGGCTAAAGCCGAAGTGCTTGCCGAGGGCGCAGCCGCGAGAAAGGGGCTCCTGACTGCCGGAGTAGTAGCGCGGCGTTTGCTCTTGCAGCTCGCTCCAGTGTTTGATGCAGGGGTGGCGATTCATAGTGGTTCCTTTTCTATGAGGATGCGGTCACGGGAAGGGTCATCCTAACTGCCTGAATGCGGGCGAGAAAAGCAGAAATCGGTCGGCCCGTTGCACAGCGGATGGTGTGGCGGCGGACTCGGCAACGGGTCGATTCCCCATTCGGCAAGGGCTGTGCGGCCATGCGAGCGGCAGCGGTGCGGATAAAAATGGAGACAAAAAGAGGGAGCCCCAGGCTCCCTCTCTCGATCTGTCTGCCCCCGTTTTCTGAGGCTGATTTTCCGCTCTTGTTTCCCGCTCTTATTTCCCAAGATTGTCCGCCAGCTGTTTGGCGCGGCTGGCCGCCCACTGGTCGATCATCTTCTCCATCTCCTCGGCGGTGATGGGCTCATCCTTGTGGGTGGTATCCGTGCTCTCGCGGGCATCCATCACCCGCACCAGCAGCTTGCCACTCTGGGAGTCGAGCAGCTGGGCCATGCTGCCCACCTTGAGCAGGTAGGGCTCCTTGCCGATCACTTCACGGGTGACGTTGATGGCGATCTTGGCCGGCAGCAGGTCACGCAGCTTGGGGTCGGGGCGGGTCAGGTCGAAGTTGGTGACGGCGGCCTGGATCCGCATGACTTTCGGGCCGGGTGCGGTGGCGATCTTGACGCCCTGCTTGATCAGCTCGCTCTGGAATTTGTCGTGGTAGTAGCGGCCAATCTGGTTCTGTTCGTTGGCGGTCAGCAGATACCACTGACCATTCTCCTGCCGGATAAACTGCAGCGGATCGAGCAGCACCTCATTGTATTGGCGCAGGTCAACGCCCGGCTCCTTGTAGACGCGCTGATTGGGGTTGCTCTCGCTCTGCTGGAAGGCTGTCAGCGGGATCGCCTGCAAGCTGTGGGATACCTGATTCTTGACGGCGCAGCCACCCAGCAGGGCCGCAGCCACGGCAACCATCACGACCTTTTTCATATTTGCTCCTGCATTTTACTGTTTGTTTTTGCTGTGGATTTCGCACCACATGGCTGGAGAACCCGTGCCGGATGCCGCCAATGTCACAGAGAAATAACCTATTCATCACCTTCCCACAAGCAACAGATCAGGATTGTTCAGCTCACATCCAAGTTGTCACAATTGCGGTGCTTTTATACAGGGTCAGCCAGGGTATGAACGGCAATCTGGCGAGGGTTCGGTTGTTTAATCCGGCTAAATGGGGCTGCGAAAAGCGCTCGGTTTTTTTCAAACGATGGGGGCCAGCGAGCGGCGTGAGTTGAACGGGGGAATGCCCTGGAACGGGCGATGACCGATCATCAGCCATCTTGCGCAAACTTGCCTGCCGCCGGAGAAGCGGCAGGCTCATTCATCAGTTATCGAGATCCCAGGGGCACTGCTTGACCAGCCCCTCTTTGCCGCTGGCGACGATCGCCTGCTGCACCATCCGTTTGTAGCGATTCTTGATATGGGCGGGCAACGCGGGCACCAGCAGCCGCTCGTCAAACTCCGGCAGCGGGCGATCCGGCAGCACCGCCTGCTCCTGCGGACTGAGGGGCGGCCGGGAGGCAATATTGCTGGCCGAGATGGTGGGCGTGCCCACCAGCATCTGGCGTTGCAGCGGCGCGCTCAGCAGAAAATCCACCAGCAGGTAGGCGGCCTTGAGCCGTGCAGGATCATCCCCGACATGGCGGGCGATGGAGATCGCATCGAGGGCATAGATGGCCCCCTCCTGCACCATGGCGATCCGCCACAGCTGATCGTTCTGCTTGTTGCACTCCACCAGCTCCAGCCCCCAGGTGGTGGCAAAGGTCTGCTGGCGCAGATCCTCACAGCGGTTGGCCTGATTGAACCAGAAGCCGCGACTAGCTTGCAGCCGCTGCGAGAGCTGCTGCTCCACCTCTTGCTGCAAGGTCTTGTCGGCCAGCATCTCGCCGCTGGCAAACAGGGCGGGCGACTTGCCCAGCGAGAGCAGCACCGAAAAGAGCAGCGGTTCGAACTGGTCGCAGAACTCGGCAAACTGGCCCGGCGGCGAGCTGTTGGCAAGCACCTGCCAACTGGTGGGCGCTTGCGGCACCTGCTTGCTGTCATAGGCGAGGCTGAACATGGCGTAGGAGAAGGGCACCGAGTAGTTGCGCTCCCCCTGCTTGTCATACTCGGTGTTCTTGAGGGCGGGCTTCACCTCGGGGTAGTGCTGCAGACGACTGAAATCGATGGGGAGCAGCAGCTTGAACAGCGGCTGGTGATGGGCCTTGTAGAAGTAGCTGGTCGGCAGCACCACATCGGCGCTGCGGGTGCGCAGGGAGCGGTAGACGCTGTCGAAATCGGTCAGCAGCGGCTCGATCCGGCTGACCGTCGCCGCCACCCCATGGGCTTTGGCATAGTCGGCAAACTGTTGTTCATAACCCGCAGGCAGATAACCCCACTCCAGCAATTTGAGCTGAACCGGGGCCGCCAGCGCCGGGGTCATCCCCAACAACCAGCAAAGAGGCAGTAGACGCATCGCCGGGTACTCCTGACAGGTAAACCTTGTTGGAGTATAGGCCCATGCGCCCACCCGTCAGGCCACCAGCTCGGCCCCCATGCTCGCCAGAATGGAGAGGCTGACCACCGCAAACAGCACACCAGTCACCAGATTGAGCGGCCGCTGCACCCGCAGCAGCAGGCGCTGGGCGCGATCGGTGGAGAGGCTCCATGCCAGCAACCCGAACCAGCCGAGGGAGATGATGAAGAGCTCGCCCACCAGCAGGCTGCGGGTCATTCCATCCACCTCTGGCGTCACCATGGCGGCCAGCAGACCGATAAAGAACACCAGCGCCTTGGGGTTGAGCAGGTTGGTGGCAAGGCCAGTGCGCACGCCCCTGCCCCAGCCGCGCAGCTCGTTGGCGGCGCTGGCCATCAGGGTACTGCTCTGCTGCCGAGCCGCCATCAGGGCGCCCCACCCCAACCAGCCCAGATAGAGGGCGCCGCAGCACTTGATCACCATAAACAGCAGCGGGTGACTGGCGATCAGCATGCTGATCCCGGTCAGGCTCAGGGTGGCGTGCACCATGATCGCCAGCGAGATGCCCAGCGCCGCGCCAAGAGCGGTCGGCCGGTGCAGGCTGGTGCGCAGGATCAGGGCGAAATCGGGGCCGGGGCTGGCCAGTGCAATCAGGTGCATCAGGCCGAGGGTAACGAACAGACTGGTCAGCATAACAACTCTCGCTTTAACGACGGAGAGCCAGCATGGCGGATCAGCGGGGGGCGCGGCTTGTAAAAGATTGCATCTGGGCACGAAATTCGGCAGGTGTCAGACCGAATGCCTGGCGAAAGCCGTGGTGGAAGTGACTCTGATCGAAGAAGCCGACCGCCAGCGCCACCTCGCTCACCGCCATCCCGCTCGCCAGCAGCCGCTTGCCCTGCTCCAGCCGCAGCCGTTTCAGCCAGGCGTAGGGGGTCATGCCGCTGCGCTTCTTGAACTGGCGCAGGAAGGCGAAACGGTCGAGCCCAAGCAGCCCCGCCAGCTCTTCCAGCGAGTGGGGCTCGTCGAGGGCGGCCATCAGGTAGTCGCGCAGAAATCGCAATTGGGGATCCGCCAGCTGGTGTACCTCGGGGGGCAGATGCAGCAGCTCCCCCAGCAGGGCGAGCAGCTGGCTCTCGATCAGCAGGCCATCGGCCTTGGGGTTGTCGAGATAGCCGTGCAGCTGGGCAAAGCCCTGATAGAGGTCGGGGCGGCTCTGTAATCCCTTGTCGAAGAAGGGTTCCGGCTGCTCCGGCAGCCAGAGCGCCAGCTGCTGCGGATCGATGGCGAAGACCCTCACCTCATACCCTTCCGGCAACAGGCTGAGGCCGTCGTGCACCTCATCCGGGTTGACGGTAGAGAGCACCCCGCGCACCAGATGGTGGCTGTTCCCCTTGTGGATAAACTTCTGGCCACCCCGCTGCACCAGCCCGATATGGTAGTCGAGATGGACATGGCGACCGTAGCTGAACGCCCTGTGGTGGGAGTGTGATAGCTCGACCCCCGGCAGGTGCGGGGATTGCCAGTAGCGGATGAGGGAATCGGTGGTACTCATGGGTTATAGATACACCAGAAGCGGGCCTTGGACTTGTAGATTATTGCACGCAACCCCCTCTCAACGCCCCCACAGCCGCGGGGTTGGCTCCACCAGCGAGGCGAGCGGCACCCGCTCCATCATCTGACGCATCTGTTGCACCAGCTCGGGATTGCCATCTCCCAACGACTTGTTCAGCACGATATGCACCTGCAGCGGGGTGACCGGCAGGTAGATGAGGCGGGTCGCTGCAGGGAGCTTGGCGCGAAAATGGTTGGCGGAAATATCGTTGGAGAAGAGCGCCGCATCAATCCGCCCACGCAGCAACTTCTGCATGTTGCCATGCTCCCAGCTGAGCTGGGAGAGGGTGTCGATGTGGATCTGCGGATGCTGCAACAGCGGCGGCACGATCGCCTGACTCGACCAGCCGATGGTGGTGCCGAAGAGATCTTCCTGCCGTTCGACCGAGTGAAGTCGCGATGGCACCAGTACCACCAGCACTGGCCGCAGCAGCAACAGGTGGGGGTCGATATAGCGAAAGTGACGAGCACGCTCGGGACTGTAACTCAGCAGCGGGGTCAGATCGCACTCGCCGCTCTCGAGGTTGCTGAGCAGCCGAGCCACATTGAGCCCCTGCCACTCGATGGTACGCCCGATCGCGGGTTCGATATGACGGCGAAAGTAGTCGATCACCGGCCCGGAGACCTTGCCCTGCTGATCAATGGTGACCAGCGGCGCCAGCTGAAAGACGCATCCCCGCAGTGGCGCGTTGATCGCCACAGCCTGGCTGATGGTCATAAGAGGGAGAAGAAGTGCCGATAGCAGTAATACCAAACGCGTGCCCGAACGAGAGATACCCATAAATGCCGATCCGATGCCCTGATAGCCATCAGCATGGCACAAGGCAAATGAGCGGGCTATCTGCTCCTGCCGCGCTTCGGCCTCTTGCGCCGCCTACTCACATGACCAATGGGCCCCGTTTTATTGCGGTGAAAATCAATAATCCCGCGGCTTTGATGGATTTTGGTCTCTTGAGATATAGTGCGGCCCCATTCATCAAACCGGCGGATGAGCGCCCCGCCGGACAGGTAAATTCATGAGACTGTTTTTGCTGCTGTTGTCGTTGTTTGCCACGACTGTAAATTCTGATGAAAAGCCGCGCCTGCCCTATTACGACTGGGGTCGCTGCCCGTTTGAAGGCTGCACCTATCAGACATGGACCACCAAGCAAGAGGTGATCGTCAGAGCCGAGCCATCCCTGACGGCCAAAGCGCTGTTCCGGCTACCCCGCGGCCAGCAGGTGGAAGGGTAATCCCCCCGAAAAACTGAGGTGCTCATAAGTAGAATTTTCTCGTATCTTGAACGCAGGAGGTTCTACATGAAAACATCACGCTTTAGCGATGCACAGATCATCGCCATCCTCAAGCAGGCCGAGTCTGGTTCACCCGTCCCTGAGCTCTGCCGTGAGCATGGCATCAGCTCCGCCACCTTCTACAAGTGGCGCTCCAAATTCGGTGGCATGGATGCCTCTCTCATGGCGCGCCTCAAAGAGCTGGAAGAGGAAAATCGTCGCCTTAAGAAGATGTATGCCGAGGAGCGCCTAAAGGCTGAGATCATCTCCGAGGCGATGGCAAAAAAGTGGTGACGCCATCTGCCCGCAGGGAGATGGCGACCAAGGCTGTGGCTCATTACGCCATTTCTATCCGTCTGGCTTGCCAGGTGTTCAAGGTGAGCGAGGGTTGCTACCGTTATCAGCCCGTGCTGGCTGATGAAAACCAGGAGATTGCCGACTGGCTACTGCGCCTCACCGCCAACCAGCGCAACTGGGGTTTCGGACTGTGCTTCCTGTACCTGCGTAACGTCAAAGGCTTTGGCTGGAACCACAAGCGGGTCTACCGGATCTATCGGGCGCTAGAGCTCAATCTGCGGATAAAACCCAAGAAGCGGCTAGTACGCGCCAAGCCGGAGCCGTTGGCAGTCCCTGACCAACCGAATCACTGTTGGTCGATGGACTTTATGCATGACCAGCTCAGCGATGGTCGTTCGGTGCGGTTGTTTAATGTGATCGATGACTTCAATCGCGAAGCACTGTGCATCGAGGTGGATTTTTCCTTGCCTGCCTCGCGAGTCAAACGGGTGCTGGAGCAGGTCATCGAGTGGCGGGGCAAACCAGCCGCAATCCGCTGTGATAATGGTCCGGAATACATCAGCGAAGAGCTCAAGCAATGGGCGCAGCAGAAGAGGATTGCGCTGAGGTATATCCAGCCAGGCAACCCGCAGCAGAATGCCTACATAGAGCGATTTAACCGCACTGTGCGTTACGACTGGTTGGGCCATTACCTGTTTGAGTCACTGAATGAGTTACAGGAATTTGCCACGAACTGGCTGTGGGTTTATAACCATGAGCGGCCCAATATGGCGCTGGGCGGCTACACGCCGAAACAGCGCTTGGCACAGGCCGCATGACCTCTACTTTTGAGTGCTCCAAAAAATGGGGGGATTACC
>NZ_JBFODS010000056.1:0-40175 GCF_040908445.1 Aeromonas sp. R10-2
CTGTTGGGGTATCGCCAAGCGGTAAGG
The DNA here is from genome assembly GCF_040908445.1 of Aeromonas sp. R10-2. Lineage (NCBI taxonomy): Bacteria > Pseudomonadati > Pseudomonadota > Gammaproteobacteria > Aeromonadales > Aeromonadaceae > Aeromonas > Aeromonas sp. R10-2. The sequence goes on from NZ_JBFODS010000056.1 coordinate 28, forward strand.
CAGCGGGTTTTGATCTCGCCATCCCTAGGTTCGAATCCTAGTACCCCAGCCATTTTTCTGTTCTCTTCCACATCAGTGGTCGATAACAAACGGCTATGTAGCTCAGTTGGTTAGAGCATCGCACTCATAATGCGGGGGTCACAGGTTCGAATCCCGTCATAGCCACCATTAATATTGCGGAAGTGGCGAAATTGGTAGACGCACCAGATTTAGGTTCTGGCGCCCTAGGCGTGAGAGTTCGAGTCTCTCCTTCCGCACCATTAATAGCAGTACCAAACAGACCAGCTCACGCTGGTTTTTTTGTATCTGGAATTTGCCTCTCCCCAGTTTTTCTCTCGCGCCTCTATTAACCCATCTCCACGTTAATTCCCGTCCATATCACTCTTCACTGATTCCGAGCACGCCTTGCCACTCTTGTCTCCCGGCCATAAAAAAGCGGCCCGCAGGCCGCTGGTGCACACATTCATCATCCTGGTTATCAGAACGGGAAGAACCAGGGGATCGCTACCACGCTCACCGCCATCACCAACAGGGTGAATGGCACCCCGATACGGATAAAATCGGCAAACTTGTATTTGCCCGGCCCCAGTACCAGGGTATTCACCGGTGACGAGACCGGCGTCATAAAAGCGGCCGAGGCGGCAATGGAAATGGTCATGGCAAACGGATAGGGCGATACCCCCATCTGCTGGGCAGTGCCCAGCGCAATAGGTGCCATCAGTACCGCGGTGGCGGTGTTGGAGATAAAGAGCCCGATCACCGCGCAGAGGGCAAACAGGCTGGCCAGCATTACCCTTGGCCCCATCTCCCCTACCGCATTGATCAGACCACCGACGATCAGATCCACCCCGCCGGTTTTTTGCAGCGCCAGCGCAAAGGGGAGCATACCGACGATGAGGATCAGGGTCGGCCAGTGGATCGACTTGTAGGCACTTTCCATATCGATGCAGCGAAACTTGCCCATCAGCAGACAGGCGATCAGCGCGGCAATCACGTTGGGCACAGGATCGGTCACCATCAGCAGGATCATCACTCCAAGACAGAAGAGGGCATGAATGGCCTGGCTGCGGGCGGGGGCCATCTCGTCCACTTCGGCGGGCAGCCCCATCAGCAGAAAGTCGCGGCTATGGGTCTGCAACTGTCTGATGTAGCTCCAATTCCCTACCACCAGCAGGGTGTCCCCCATCTGCAGCGGCTCATCCACCAGCTTGCCTGCCAGTGCCTCACCGTCGCGGCGCAGCCCCACCACGCTCAGGCCATAGCTGGAGCGGAAGGTCACCTCACGCACGCTTTTACCCAGCAGCTTGGACTCGGGGATCAGCGACACCTCGGCCATCCCCACCTCCCGCGCCTGATCGGAGAAATACTCCCCGCGCAGGATCATGGGTTCGAGCCGCGCCTCGGTGCAAAACGCCCGCACATCCACCTCGGGGTCTGACATGTCGATCAGCAGCACATCCTTGGCCTGGAACTCACTGATCCCCGACACCGGCACCATCACCCGGCGAAACTTGCGCCAGCGCTCCACCCCGATGACGTGGGCACCATAACGGGCACGCAGTTGCAGCTCGTCCAGGGTGTGACCAATCAGCGGGGAGTCAGGCCGCAGCGCCAAACGACGAGCACGACCGGCCAGTCGGTAGTCTCGGATCAGATCGCGCAGGGTGCGGCGCCCGGTCGGCTTACCTTTGCCCTCTTCCCCTTCGCCCACCAGGGAGCCGCGCACCAGCAGCATGTAGAGGATGCCCAGCCCCAGGATCAGCACGCCCATGGGGGTGAAATCGAAGAAGCCGAAGCCGTGAATGCCGTGGCGCATCAGCTCGCTGTTAACCACCATGTTGGGGGGCGTGGCCACCAGCGTCATCATGCCGCTGATCAGCCCGGCAAAACCGAGGGGCATCATCAGGCGACCGGCCGGGATCCCCATCCGGTTCGCCACACTCAGCACCACCGGGATAAAGATGGCCACCACCCCGGTGCTGCTCATCACAGCTCCCAGACTCGCCACCGCCACCATCAGCAGCACCAGCAGCTTGGTCTCGCTGCTGCCCGCCACCTTCACCAACGCATCCCCCACCTGATAAGCGATGCCGGTGCGCACCAACCCCTCCCCGACCACAAACAGGGCTGCTATCAGAATGACGTTGGGATCGCTAAAGCCCGCCAGCGCCTCCGGCAGGGTGAGGGTGCCGCTCAGCACAAAGAGGATAATGATCAACAGGGCAACCACGTCCATCCGCACCTTGTTGGTCATAAAGAGATAGATGGCGCCAGCCAGCAGACAGAGCACCCAGACAAGCTCGGAATTCAATACAACCTCCTTTTATCACGTGATTCTCCTCCCGGAGAGTGGACTCTATCAGACCACAGCCACGGCGCTATCATCTTGCTACATATCAATAAAGTCCGGCCCGCCGGGGCCCCATAACCCATCACTGCTGGAATAACCGGGCAGCAGCGACGATTTCTTTGATATGGGCCAAGCCCGGGGCGGACAAAAGTCCTGCCCCTCCTCCCCCTCACCCCTTAAAATGGCGCCCTCGCATACTAACCCTCATGCCCAAGGATCAGAAAATGAGCATATTCGAGCTGTTCAGCATCAATAACACGCTAGTGACCATACCGCTGGGTGGCGGCTATGCCATGTCATGGATTGAAGCCATCGGCACCCTGTTTGGTCTGGCCTGTATCTGGTTCGCCAGTCAGGAGAAGACCATCAACTACCTGTTTGGTCTGATCAACGTCAGCCTGTTTGCCATCATCTTCTTCCAGATCCAGCTCTACGGGCTGTTGCTGCTGCAGCTGTTCTTCTTCTGCGCCAACGTCTACGGCTGGTACGCCTGGACCCACCCGGCCAACGATCAGGGAGATACCCTGCAGATCCGCTGGCTCAGCAGATCCAAACTGATGGTGACCGCCGCCGTGAGCGTGCTGGCCATCGCCCTGCTGACCCGTTATATCGACCCGGTCTTCGCCACCCTGGCACGCGCCTCGGTCTCCCTGCTCAACCTGTTTGGTGCCAACCTTGCCACCCCCGAGCCCTCCCCCGATGCCTTCCCGTTCTGGGATGCCAGCATGACGGTACTCTCGGTGGTCGCCCAGATCCTGATGACCCGCAAATACGTGGAAAACTGGATCCTCTGGGTCGTCATCAACATCATCAGCATCGGTGTCTATGCCGCGCAGGGCGTCTACGCCATGTCGCTGGAGTACCTAATCCTGCTGTTTATCGCCGCCAACGGCACCCGCCTCTGGGTGATTGCCGCCAAGCGCCAACCACAAGGTCTGTAAGCCATGACGCTATTACCCCATCTCCAGTGCCGCCCCGACCAGATTGCCGAGCGGGTGGTGCTGTGCGGCGATCCGGCCCGGGTCGATCGCATCGCCAGCCAACTTGAAGAGTGTGAGGTGCTGGGGCAAAACCGGGAGTTTCGCCTCATCAACGGCCGCTATCAGGGGCTGCCCATCACGGTCTGCAGCACCGGCATCGGCGGCGCCTCGGCCATCATCGCGCTGGAGGAGCTGGTGCAAGCAGGCGCCCGCTCGCTGATCCGGGTCGGCTCCGCTGGTGCACTGCAACACGACATCGGGCTCGGCGACCTTATCGTGGTGGAGGGGGCGGTACGCAATGAGGGGGCCTCACAGGCCTATCTGCCTGCCGAGTATCCCGCCTGCGCCGATATCTGGCTGCAAGCGGCGCTGCTCAACCATGTGGCGACCGGCAGTCAGCCTTACTGGCATGGGCTGGTGCGTTCCCACGACAGCTTCTATCGGGATGACGAGCAGGAGGTGTGCCGCTACTGGCATGCCCGTGGCGTGCTCGGTGCCGATATGGAGACCGCCACCCTGCTGACCGTGGGGCGCCTGCGCAAGGTGCGGGTCGCCGCCGTGCTCTGCAACGTGGTGCTGTTCGAGCAGGATGTGCAGCAAGGGGTGGCGGATTACGCCAGCGCCGAACAGGCGATGATGACCGGTGAGCAGCAAGCCATCGCGGCCGCCCTCCACGCGCTGGCGCAATAAACCACAAACCGTTAACTGCGGCACATCCGCTACCGTGCGGGCTGGTATCCGGCCCGCACTCTTGCTAGCCTCATGGCCCTCGTCATCCGGTGCGACAGGCAAGTCATGCAGCAACAGCCCTACCCCCTCGGCCGCTTTCACGCCGAACTCCAGCAGCTTGAACCCCGCTTTGCCGCGGCGCTCGAGGCCTGCACCCTGTTTCTGCGCCGCTACCTGCCGGGCGAATTGATCATGCGCCAGGGGGAGCAGAGCGAGCAGCTCTATCTGGTCGAACATGGCCGGGTCTCCCTCAACAGCACGGTGCACTCGGGCCGCAGCTTCCAACTCGGCGAAATAGCCTGCCACAGCCAGATCTTCGGCGAGATGGAGTTCTTCAGCGCCACCCCGGTGCAGTGGAACGTGGTGGCCGAGACCGAGCTCGATGCCCGGGTCATCTGTGCCCACAAGCTGGCCCAGCGGCTACTGGCTGAGCCGGATCTGACCCTGTTCTTTGCCGCCGCGCTTGCCAGCGACTATCTCGATACACTGGAGATCACCACCAGCCGCCTGCTCCACCCCATCGCCTACAACATCGCCTATGAGCTGTGGCGCGAGCGGCAGCGCACTCCGATGCTGGGATCACGCAAGCGGGCCCACGAGGCGGCGCGCTTCGGCACCACCGAGCGGGTCTACCGCCGCGCCCTCAAGGAGCTGATCGAGCAGGGGATTGTCTGCGAAGGGGCCGAGGGGCCCGTCATCGCCGATCTGGCCAGGCTGCGCGCCTATCTCGACCTTTGATTTCCATTCATCCCATTTCGATTCACCCTGTCAGGAGTCACCATGTCTGCCCATTCCTATCCCGAATTCACCTTCTTCAGCCGCTTCGTTGCCGACATTCAGGCGGGCCGCAAGACCATCACCATCCGCGACGAGAGCGAGGCCAACTGGCAGCCCGGCCAGCGGCTGGCGCTGTTCACCAACCCGGAGCACCAGCCCTTTGGCACCATTGAGGTGCTCTCGGTCAAGGCGCTCGCCTTCGATGAACTGAACGACGAGCACGCCCGTCAGGAGAACATGACCCTCCCCGAGCTCAAGCAGGTGATCCGCGATATCTACCCCGATCTGCCGCCGCTCTATGTGATTGAATTCAAACTGATTGCCTGAGCCGGATTTGGCCTTTGCCGAGCGATGTGTTAATAGTGTGCTCTTTTGAATCAGGGAGGTGACCCGAGTGTTTGAGATAGCGAGCCTGAAAGAGGGGATGATGCACGGGGTCGAGCTGTTCCAGCTGCTGCTGGAGATCATCTCCATCGCCTGTGTGGTGATAGGGCTTGGCAAGACCCTCTGGCTGGCGGCAAGAGTGCGGGATCACCAGCCCGGCTTTCCGCGTATTCGCCTCTGTTTCGGCAGTTGGCTCATCTTGGCGCTGGAGTTCCAGCTCGCCGCCGACATCCTGGCCACCACGGTCGCACCAAGCAAGGAGGAGCTGATCCGCCTCGCCATCATCGCGGTGATCCGCACCTTCCTGAACTACTTCCTCGGCAAGGAGCTGGAAGCACAAGCGGAGCGCCAACAAGAGAAGGCAGAACGCCAGCAGGAGCAGCGCAGCGAGCAGGCAAAGGCTGCTCAATAACCAGTATTCTTGCATAGCATCAACGCTAAGTGCCGTGCCATCCCGACCACAGCCGTGGCCCGGGATGGCACCTTTGTGACCCTTCCCGCACTTTTGGCAATCAGCCAACAATGGAACCCTTTTCAAGGTTTCCCCTGCCCTGTCGAGGGCCCATTCATCTGCGTAAGATGGAAAGCCTCCTCCCCAACCGGCCAAGCTGATGAACCCGCAACCCCTCCACTCCCCCGAGATCGACCTCGATAGCTGTGTCATCTACCAGATCTACCCCATGAGCTTTCAGGACAGCGATGGCGACGGAATGGGCGACATCAACGGCATTCGTCAGCGCCTCGGTTATCTGGCCACCCTCGGGGTCGATATGCTCTGGCTCACCCCCATCTATCGCTCCCCCAAGCGGGACAACGGCTATGACGTGGCGGACTACCGTGCCATCGACCCCGCCTTCGGCACTCTGACCGAGATGGAGCAGCTGATAGCCGAAGCGGCCGCTCACGGCATCGGCATCATGATGGATATCGTCGCCAACCACACCTCCACCGAGCACGAGTGGTTTATGAAGGCACTGGCCGGCGACTCGCGCTATCAGGAGTACTACGTATTTCGCGATCAAGCCTTTGTCGATGCTCACCCCATTACCTCGATTTTTGGCGGTAGCGGCTGGCAGTATGTGCCAGCGCTTGATCGCTACTACCTGCACAACTTCGACGCGAGTCAGGCCGATCTGGACTGGGACAACCCGGCGGTGCGCACCGAGATGGCAGCGGTGATCAACTTCTGGCTGGGCAAAGGGATCAAAGGATTTCGCTTCGATGTGATCGACATGGTGAGCAAGGAGTGGGACCGGCTTGCCATGAGCAATGGCCCGCGCCTGCACGACTATATCCGCGAGCTCAATACCGCGAGCTTCGGCGGCAAGGGGATCATCACGGTGGGGGAGACCTGGGGGGCCGATCTCGCCCATATGCAGAACTATTCGAACCCGGATGGCAGCGAGTTCAGCATGGTGTTCAACTTCGAGCATCTGGGGCTGGGCAGTGACAAGTGGTCATCCCACTTTGATCCCCTCGCCTTCAAGCGAGCCATGGCCCGCCACCAGCAGGGGCTGCATGGCCGGGGTTGGAACAGCCTGTTTCTCGGCAACCACGACCTGCCTCGCGCCGTCTCCCGCTTTGGCGATGACAGGCCAAAGTGGCGGGAAACCAGCGCCAGGCTGTGGGCCATGGTGCTGCACCTGATGCAGGGCACCCCCTTCATCTATCAGGGGGAGGAGCTCGCCATGACCAACCGCCACTGGCAGCCGGGCGAGCTGCGCGATGTGGAGGCCATCAACTACCGCGACAGCCAGTCAGGGCTGGATCCTGCCGAGCTGAGTCGGCGGCTCATCGCCCTGCGCAAGGCTCACCCTGTCGTTCGCCACGGCAATTTCGAGCTGCTGGATGGGGATGATCCCGAGCGCATCAGCTATCGCCGCCACTGGCAGGATCCGGCCAGCACAGAGCGGCACACCCTGCTGCTGCTCGCCAATCTCACTGCGAACCCCTTGCCGATGCCCCACTTCGACAAGGTGACAGACAAGATGCGGTTGCTGCTGGCCAATTACCCAAACGAACCGCTGCCACTCTTCGCCCCTTATCAGTGCGCCATCTGGCTGCGAGTGGATCAGGGTTAACCCCGTGTTGACAGGCCATAGCAATGGCCCGTCAATCGCCACCCCACCGGCTAATAGCAGAAAATCACGTCCCCACGCAACGGGATTAAATTAACCACTATTACTGACTTATTAATTGATTATTTATCCCGTTTGATACGCTCTTATTGCCCCTCTTACTATGCCTGCGACCTATCCATTGCCGATGCAACTATCGGCCTTCAAACTGGCATAGCAAAGTGGAAAACAGATGATCACCACAGACGGGAATAACGCAGTCGCCTCGGTGGCGTACCGCACCAGCGAAGTCATCGCCATCTACCCCATCACCCCCAGCTCGGCCATGGCTGAACAGTCGTCGGCCTGGTCGAGTGAGCGGGGCAAGAACCTGTGGGGGGATGTCCCCCGGGTTGTCGAGATGCAGTCGGAAGGGGGCGCCATTGCCGCCGTCCACGGCGCCCTGCAGACCGGCGCGCTGGCAACCTCGTTTACCTCATCGCAGGGGTTGCTGCTGATGATCCCCAACCTCTACAAGCTGGCGGGTCAGCTCATCCCCTTCGTGCTGCATGTGGCGGCGCGCACCGTGGCGACCCATGCGCTATCGATCTTTGGCGATCACTCGGACGTGATGGCGGTGCGCCAGACCGGCTGCGCCATGCTCTGTGCCAGCAATGTGCAGGAGGCGCAGGATTTCGCCCTGATCTCCCAGATAGCGAGCCTCAACAGCCGCCTCTCCTTTATCCACTTCTTCGACGGCTTTCGTACCTCTCACGAGATCGCCAAGATAGCGCCGCTCGCTGACGACACCCTGCGCGCCCTGCTGCCCGCAGATGCCATCAGTGCCCATCGTGACCGGGCGCTCACCCCCGACAAACCGGTCATTCGCGGCACTGCCGCCAACCCGGACACCTACTTCCAGTGCCGGGAGGCGAGCAACCCCTGGTATGACGCTGCCTATGGCCATGTGAGCGAGGCGATGCAGGCTTTTGGCGAGCAGACCGGCCGCCACTACCGGCCGTTTGAATATGTCGGCCACCCGCAGGCGGAGCGGATTGTGGTGCTGATGGGCTCGGCCATCGGCACCTGTGAGGAAGTCATCGAGCACCTGCAGGCCCAAGGGGATAAGGTGGGGCTGGTGAAGGTGCGGCTGTTCCGTCCCTTCTCGCCCAAGCACCTGCTGGCGGCGATTCCCGAGAGTGCCCGCACCATCGCCGTGCTGGATCGCACCAAGGAGCCGGGCGCACAGGCCGAGCCCCTCTATCTCGATGTGATGACGGCGCTGGCCGAAGCGGTCAGCCGGGGCGAGCGGGCAAGCCTGCCGCGGGTCATCGGCGGTCGCTATGGCCTCTCCTCCAAAGAGTTCGGCCCCGCCTGCGCGCTGGCGGTGTTTGCCGAACTGGCGCAGGAGAACCCGCGTCCGCGCTTTACCGTCGGTATATTCGATGACATCACAGGTCTCTCGCTACCGCTGGCCGCGCTGGACACCTCAAGCCCCATTCACAGCCAGCAACACAAGCTGGAGGCGCTCTTCTACGGCCTTGGCAGCGACGGCACCGTCTCGGCGGCCAAGAACAGCATCAAGATCCTCGGCAACCACACCGACCTCTATCCGCAGGGCTATTTCGTCTACGACTCCAAGAAGGCGGGCGGCCTCACCGTCTCTCACCTGCGAGTGGGCGAGCGGCCGCTGCAATCGGCCTATCTGGTGGAAGAGGCGGACTTTATCGGCTGCCATCAGTGGCAGTTTGTCGACAAGTACCGGATGGCGGAGCGCTTGAAAACGGGTGGCATCTTCCTGCTTAACACCCCCTACAGCGAAGCGGAGATCTGGCAACGTCTCCCCAGCGAGGTACAGCACGCCCTGCGCGAGAAAGAGGCGCGCTTCTACATCATCAACGCCGCCAAAATTGCCCGCGACTGCCAGCTCGGCAACCGCATCAATACCGTCATGCAGATGGCCTTCTTCCAGCTCAGCGCCATCATTCCCTCCGCAGAAGCGACCAGCCTGCTGAAACAGGCCATCGCCACCAGCTATGGTAGCAAGGGACAAGCGCTGGTCGAACGCAACTGGCAGGCACTGGAGGCAACCTGCGCAGCCCTGACCCGGGTGCAACTTGGCGAGCTGGATCCCGCCAGCCGCCCCCGCCCGCCGGTGGTTTCGGCCAAGGCCCCCGATTTTGTCCAGACCGTCACCGCCGCCATGCTGGCGGGACTGGGTGACAGCCTGCCGGTCTCCGCCTTCCCGCCGGATGGCACCTGGCCGGTCGGCACCACCCGCTGGGAGAAGCGCAATATCGCCAAGGAGATCCCCATCTGGGAGGCGGAGCTCTGCACCCAGTGCAACTACTGCGTCGCCGCCTGTCCCCACTCGGCCATTCGCGCCAAGGTGGTAGAACCCGATGCACTGGCCGCTGCTCCCGCTACCCTGGATGCGCTGGATGTGAAATCCCGTGACATGCGCGGCCAGCAGTACGTGCTGCAGGTGGCGCCGGAGGATTGCACCGGCTGCAATCTCTGCGTTGAGGTGTGCCCGGCCAAGGATCGCAGCAACCCGGATCGCAAGGCGATCAATATGACTTCACGGCTCGATCACCTCGACGAGCAGAAGGCCAACTACGACTTCTTCCTCGACCTGCCGGAGCGTAGCGCCGAGCAGCTGGAGCGCATCGACATCCGCACCTCCCAGCTCATCTCGCCGCTGTTTGAATACTCGGGCGCCTGCTCCGGCTGTGGCGAGACTCCCTATATCAAGTTGCTGACCCAGCTCTATGGCGATCGGCTGCTGATTGCCAACGCCACCGGCTGCTCGTCCATTTATGGCGGCAACCTGCCTACTACCCCTTACACCACCAACGCCGACGGGCGCGGGCCGGCCTGGGCCAACTCGCTGTTTGAAGACAACGCCGAGTTCGGACTGGGCTTCCGCCTCACCGTCGATCAGCACAGGGAGCGGGTGCGCCGTCTGCTGGCGAGCCTGGGCGACACCATCCCGGCAGCGCTGCGCGAGGCGCTCGGCGATGCCAACCAGCCAGTTTCCGAGCAGCGGGCCCATATCCAGCAGTTGCGAGCGCTGCTTCAAGAGAGCAAGGCCCCGGAAGCCCTTGAACTGGCTCGCGATGCGGACTATCTTGTGGAAAAATCGATCTGGCTCATCGGCGGCGATGGCTGGGCCTACGACATCGGCTTTGGTGGACTCGACCATGTGCTGAGTCTGGGGGAGAACATCAATGTGCTGGTGCTCGATACCCAGTGCTACTCCAACACCGGCGGCCAGCAGTCGAAGGCGACGCCACTCGGTGCCATTACCAAGTTTGGCGAGCAGGGCAAACGCAAGGGGCGCAAGGATCTCGGGGCCAGCGTGATGATGTATGGCCACGTCTATGTGGCGCAGATCTCCCTCGGCGCCCAGATGAACCAGACGGTAAAAGCGATTCAGGAGGCGGAAGCCTATCCGGGGCCGTCGCTCATCATCGCCTACAGCCCCTGCGAGGAGCATGGTTACGACATGGCCGAGAGCCATGAGCAGATGAAACAGCTGACCGCCACCGGCTTCTGGCCGCTCTACCGCTTCGATCCGCGCCGCACTGACGAGGGTAAATTGCCGCTGGCGCTCGACTCGCGGGCCCCCAATGCCTCGCTGGCCGAGACCTTGCGCCACGAGCCCCGCTTCCAGCGGTTGGAGCGCCAGCTGCCGGAGGTGGCCAGCCAGCTCTATGAAGAAGCGGAGCAAGAGGCCAATCGCCGCTTCGCCTGGTTGAGTCAACTTGCAGGCAAGGAGAGTCCGGCGCAGGAGTAAGCCACGTATGGCTTGATGACAACAGCCAGGCTATTCGCCAAATAACAATCAGGGCTCCCCGCGGGGAGCCCTGATGCTAGCTATGGTGAGCCAATATCGGCGCAGGCCAAATCAGGCGCTGATGGAGGCCAGCTCGTGGCGCTTCAACGCCAGCAATGTGATGAGCAGCGCCAGTGTGGCGATCAGCGCCATGCCGATATAGGTTGCGCTGAAGCCCGGGGCCAGCAGATCGGGGGCGAGCCGACTCAGATCGCCATCGCTGCCGGCTGGCAGGCGGAAATGAAACAGCATGGAGCAGATGGCCACGCCGACGGCACCGCCAAGCTCCCGCCCGAAGTTGAACAGCGACATGCCGATGCCGCGGTCCTGCCGCGGCAAGGCATTCTGTACCACCACCGAGAGGGCCGGCAGCACCAGACCGAGACCAATACCGGCAAACCCGAGCGCCAGTCTGACCCAGGCATCGAAGTGGATCTGCCACAGAGCCACTGCCGCGAGGCCAAAGCCCACCGCAACAAAGCTCTTGTAGTGACCGGTACGGCCAATCAGCTTGCCACCGACAAAGGCCCCGGCGGTAATGCAGATCATGAAGATCACCATGCTCATCCCGCTCTCGCTGGCACTCATCCCCTTCTGCCACTGCATCTGCAACGGCAGATAGACCAGCACGGCAAACATCAGCAACTGGGAGAGCATCACCAGCAGCACGCTCACCAGATAGCCGGGCAATCGGGCCAGATGGGCAGGCAATATGGGGTCGTGAGCACGCCGCTCAATCAGAATGAGCAGCAGCAACGCGACGCCCAGCGCCGCCGAGAGCCAGACTGCAGGCAGCGCCGCCTCCGGCGAGAGCAGCAACAGGGTGAGCGTGGTGACAGTAATCAGCAGACCCGCCCCCTTCCAGTCGAAGCGACTGTGACGACGCACGTTGAGCTGCTTGAGGTTGCGGTTGATGAGAAAGACCGCCAGCGCCCCGAGCGGCAGATTGATCCAGAAGATCCAGCGCCAGCTGAGCTGCTCGGTGAAATAGCCGCCAAGCAAGGGGCCAGCGATACTGGAGACTGCATAGACCGCCGAGATGTAGCCCTGATATTTGCCCACCTCCCGCGGTGGAATGGTGTCGGCAATCACGGTAAACGCGAGGGCAATCAGGCCGCCGCCCCCCAGCCCTTGCAGCACCCGCGCTGCCAGCAAGGTCGGCAGATCCTGGGAGAGAGCACAGGCCACCGAGCCCGCCAGAAAAAGGCCGATACCGATATTGAGCATCCGCACCCGGCCAAAGAGATCGCTCAGCTTGCCATAAAGGGGCAGCACGGCGGTGGCGGCCAGCAGGTAGGCGGTGACCACCCAGGTGAGGGCGGCCCCAGCGTGCAGCTCGGCGCCAATCATGGGCAGAGGGGTGGTGACTATGCTCTTTTCCAGTGAACCGAGCGCGATCACCAGCGCCACACTGGAGAAAATGGTTTTGGGGGATATTTTCGAGGTCATAAGCGGACTCGCAGATCTGATATGCCAAAGTATCCGGCAATGAACGGATTATTGTCTCACAAATCAGCAAGAGATAGAAAAAACGGCGGCCACAATCTGCCCAACCATGAGGCCGATCCCACAAAGTGCCGACCGTTTCTGCTAGCCTGCTCTATTTGATTCGAGGAGCCCCCATGAGCGAGCGTGAGCAGTACGGGTTTGATCACTACGATGCCCTGATTTTCGATATGGATGGCACTTTGGTAGATTCCATGCCCCTCCATCTGGATGCCTGGGAGCTCACCTGCGCCGAGTTCGGCATCCCCTTCGAGCGGGATCAGCTCTATCAGTACGGCGGCATTCCCACCCGCAAGATCATCGCCATGCTGGCCGAGCAGCAGGGGCTGACGGTGGATGTCGAGGCTTTTACCCGTCGCAAGATTGCCCTCTATATGGAACATATCGACAAGGTCAGCGTCTTTCCCAAGATGTGGGAGCTGGTCAGGCACTATCACGGCAAGGTCAAGATGGGGATTGGCACCGGCTCACCGCGCAATCAGGCGGACTCCATCCTCAAAAGCACCGGGCTCGATGCCTATATCTCGGTGGTGGTGAGCGCCGATGATGTCACCAACCACAAGCCGCATCCCGACACCTTCTTGCAGGTGGCCGAACTGCTCGGCGCCAATCCCGCCAACAGTCTGGTGTTTGAAGACACCCGGATCGGGCTTGAGGCTGGCAAGGCGGCAGGAATGGATACCGTGCTGGTTATCGAAGGTGACCTGCACCAGCGGTAAAGTACTCAGGGCAAGCAGGCAAACCGATAAAATGGTGTCACGACAGTGGCACCATTTTTTATTCACGTGAGCATAGCGGCAGCGTCAGTGCCCGGACAGAGTTGCGATCACCGCCGGAATGGTGGCAACCGTCAGACAAAGGGCGTTGGCCTGCGCCTCATCCTGTAGTGCCTGATGAGTGCGAAGCAGCTCAAGAGCTTCGGCCGGGGTATCTGCAAAGGTGGGGGCGGCGATGGCGGCAAATCCCTGTTCGACCAGTTGACGACGCTCATCGCTATAGCTGGGTGCATTGGCATCTAGATAGGTAAGCGCCTGACCCTGCTTGAAAAAGTGATAGTTAGGCATCGATTGGCCCCGCAAAAATAAAGCGCCATTCTACTCCTTTTTGCTCCGCCGCCAGCGTCAATCTGTGACGTATCGAGTGATCTATTTCACATTTTTATCAACAAATCTTTACCGATTGGGCGCCGTCCAAATCCCCTTCCCACGCAGCCTCAGACAACACTCGCCACCGTCACTCGGCGCCAAACAAAACGCCTCCACAGAGGAGGCGTTGCGACTGAAACAGGGTGGTTCCCGTTACATGGCATTCGTCGATTCGAAGATCTTGTCCGCCGAGGCCTCGACAAAGCCCGGATAGAGCACGCCATCGGCCTGCGGATAGCGCAGGGCAAACTCGTAGAAGCAGCTCGGGATGGTACGCACCCCATCGCTGAACGGCACCTCGGCTTTGTCTGCCATGGTGGAGGATTGCTCCAGCATCACCTGCGGGTCCCCCTTCACCTCGCCACCCACGCTGTTGAGCACGAAACCCGCTGCCTTCAGTGCCGCATTGACCTGATGGATGGTGTCGAAATCCTTCAACTTGTTGATATTGATCGTGAAGTGGTTGGCACGATAGCCCCATGCTGCCATCCATGCCGCGTACTCGCTCTCCGCCAACAGGGTCTGATAATCGGCATAGGAGACCTGCCAGGGGGCACCGGTGTAGAGAAATGCCGGTGTATCGGTCAGATGATCGGGCACCTGATCGGCCAGCTTGTGGATGATGGCCTGCGCCGCTGGGGAGAGTTCTTCCACCTTCAGCTCGCTGATAAACACCTTGGGAGCGTCCGGATCCTGATGCTCGAAGTGCTTGGCGTAGAGCTTCTTGGCCTTGAAAACGTACTCGCCCTTCTGCTCGTAACCGAGCGCCAGGAAGTGGGCGGCCAGCTTCTCCAGCCCCAGCTTGGGCAGGTTGTAGGTACGAAACGCCACGTGATCGTTGACGATGGGCTCGCCGCCACCCAACAGGGTGTGCACCTTGAGGGCGCTCGGGGTCACCTTGATGTAGTTGTCCCACAGATGGCTGAACAGGGTGTCGATATCCTTTTGCATCTCTCTTTCCTTTGATTGCGGGTACAGATGGGGGCACCGCTGGATGCCCCGTGTCGTTATTAGAAGCGCAGGCCGGGCGACAGTTAATCCGGCATGGCGGCCTTGCTGTCTTCGACAGAGGCAATCGGGGATATGACACAGTAGTCGGCGGCGTTGAGCCATCTCTGCTGCATTGGCATCCCCGTTTGCTCTTAAAACGTCAAGCCAGGAGACAGCTGCTCCGGCATGGCGGCCTTGCTGTCTTCAACGGAGGCAACCGGGTAAGCACAGTAGTCAGCAGCGTAGTAGGCGCTCGCTCTGTGGTTGCCGGAAGCGCCGATACCACCAAACGGCGCGGCACTGGATGCACCGGTAATGGGCTTGTTCCAGTTGACGATGCCGGCGCGGATCCGCTTGAAGAAGTGATTCCAGTCCGCCTCCTTGTCACCCAGCAGACCGGCCGAGAGACCATAACGGGTAGCATTGCCTTGATCGATGGCGGCATCGAAATCGTCATAGCGAATGAGTTGCAGCAGCGGGCCGAAGTACTCTTCGTCCGGCAGTTCGCTCACTGAGGTCACGTCGATAATGCCCGGGGAGACAAAGCCTGTGTCCGCTTCCAGGTGCTTGAGGGTAAGCAGGCTCTCGCCACCGAGGCGCTGCAGGTTGGCTTGCGCATCGACCATGCCCTGTGCTGCCTTCTCGCTTATCATCGAGCCCATGAAAGGCTGCTCGGCGGCGTCATAGAGGCCGACCTTGATCTGGCCGACCACCTCGATCAGTCGCTTGACCAGCGCATCGCCCCGCTCGCCGCGCTCGACAAACAGGCGGCGGGAGCAGGTGCAGCGCTGACCGGAAGTGATGAACGCCGACTGGATGATGGCATGCACCGCACCGTCGATGTCGCTCACGTCTTTCACGATCAGCGGGTTGTTGCCGCCCATCTCCAGCGCCAAAATTTTTCCCGGCTGACCGGCAAACTGCTGATGGAGGAAATGACCGGTGCGGGAAGAACCAGTAAAGAAGAGGCCGTCGATATCGGGGTTGCCCGCCAGCGCCTTGCCGGTCTCGACCTCCCCTTGCACCAGATTGAGCACTCCCTTGGGCAATCCGGCCTGCTGCCACACCTTGACCATAGCTTCGGCCACCATAGGGGTCAGCTCGGAGGGTTTGAACACCACGGCGTTACCCGCAATCAGTGCCGGGACTATATGACCGTTGGGTAGATGGCCCGGGAAGTTGTAAGGGCCGAACACCGCAACCACACCGTGGGGCTTGTGACGGACAAACGCCTTGGCGCCCGGCATGGCATTTTCAACGGTGCCGGTACGCTCGTCATGGGCACGAATGGAGATGGCAATCTTGCCCTGCATGGCGGCCACTTCGGTGCGGGTCTCCCACAGCGGTTTGCCTGTTTCACGGGCGATGGTCAGGGCCAGCGCCTCTTTCTGCTCGCCAAGCAGGTCGGCATAACAACGCACTATGGCCAGACGATCCTCAAGGCTCATGTCCGCCCAGTGGTAGAAGGCGGCACGGGCGGCCTTGACGGCGGCATCCACCTGCGCCGCACTGGCGGCAGCCCCCTGCCAGATCACCTCGTTCTTGGCCGGATCGGTTGACTCGAACGGCTTGCCTTCACCGGCAAGCCACTGACCGTCGATAAATTGCACTAACTGGCTCATCCATTCACTCCCTGTCGCTGGCAGGCAGCCTCGGCTGCCTGTCTGATAATCGGTTTGCTTGTCCTGTTTGTCTCAGTCGAGGTCGACCACCCGCACCATGTCGCCATCCTGCACCTTGAGTGCCGCCGCCATCTTGGGCGGAATGATGGCTTCGTGCTTGTCGAGATCGACCCGGATATTGCCGTAGCAGGCGCGGTAATGTTCGAAACGGCTGTTGCAGATAAGGTGGGTCTTGCCACCGATGGGCTCGCCCACCAGCACCCGCAGCTTCTTGCTGCGGCGCACGCTGCGGATATTCTTCACGTCGCACTCGACGGTGGGGCCCGCATCGAAAATATCGACGTAGCCACGGTTCACGAAGCCCTCGTCCTGCAGCATCTTGATGGCCGGGCGGGTCTTCTCGTGGGTCTGGCCGATAACGGCCCGCGCCTCTTTGCTCAGCAAATTGACATAGATGGGGTACTTGGGCATCAACTCGGCGATAAAGCGCTTCTTGCCGATGCCGGTCAGATAGTCGACGGTGGGAAAATCCATCGAGAAGAAGTGGGTTTGCAGCCACTCGTAGAAGGGGCTGTGACCGTTGGCATCGGAGACGCCACGCATCTCGGCGAAGACGGTCTCGTCAAACAGCTCGGGGTGCTCGGCCATAAACAGAAAGCGGTGCTTGGAGAGCAGGCGGCCGTTGAGCCCCTCGCGGGCACATTCGCGCAAGAACAGGGTGCAGAGCTCGGAGTTGCCGGTGTAGTCGTTGGAGAGGGTCAGGGTTTCAACGACGTTGTAGATGCCGAGCTTGGGGGAAGAGTGCACCACCTTGCCGATGTGGTAGTTGTAAAACGGCTGGGAGAGGCCAACCGCGGCATCGATGGCACAGGTGCCGACCATCTCGCCGGTCTCCAGATCCTCGGCCACGAAGAAGTAGAGGCAGTCCCCCTTGCCGGCGGGCTTGTCGGAAAAAGTCTGGGTAGAGGCATCAATCTTGCGCTGCAGCAGCTCATCGTTGACGGGCAACGAGGTCATGCCGGTGCCGGACTCGATGGCGCAGGTCTTGAGCCCGGCAAAATCTTTTTGCTCGATGGGACGGATAACCAACATAAATGACAACTCCCTTTCATTGACGACAGGTGGGGTCCCGGCTCCTGCCGGGAGAGCTCCCCACCTCAATTTGGAATCAGGCGTTAACCACCTGGGCAACCGCCTTCTCGAAGCGGGCCAACCCTTCCTTGATGTCCGCTTCCGGGATCACCAGTGAAGGGGCAAAACGAACCACGTTGGTACCAGCCACCAGTGCCATCAGCCCCTGATCGATGGAGGCCAGCAGAAAGTCGCGGGAGCGCCCCTTGTAGGCATCGCTCAGGGCCGCGCCCAGCAGCAGACCCTTGCCGCGGATCTCGCTAAAGCAGTGGTATTTGGCGTTGATTGCTTCAAGACCATCGCGGAACAGCTGTTCACGCTGCTTGATGCCTGCCAGCACCTCCGGAGTATTGATCACGTCGATCACCGCCTCGGCGACCGCACAGGCCAGCGGGTTGCCGCCGTAGGTAGAGCCGTGAGTGCCCACTTTCAGGTAAGAGGCGATTTCGTTGGTGGTCAGCATGGCGCCGATGGGGAAACCGCCCCCCAGCGCCTTGGCGCTGGTGAGGATGTCCGGCGTGACGCCCAGACCCATATAGGCATAGAGATCACCGGTCCGGCCGACGCCGGACTGCACTTCGTCATACACCAGCAGGGCATTGTGTTTGTCACACAGCTCGCGTACCCCTTTGGCAAACTCGTCGGTAGGACGAATGATGCCCCCCTCCCCTTGCAGCGGCTCCATCACCACGGCGCAGGTGTTGTCGGAGATCACCTCGGCCAGCGCCGCCAGATCGTTGTAGGGAACATGGGTAATGTCACCGGGCTTGGGACCGAAGCCATCTGAGTAGGCAGCCTGGCCACCGACGCTGACGGTAAAGAAGGTACGACCGTGGAAGCCCTGATTGAAGGCGATGATCTGGGTCTTCTGCTCGCCAAACTTCTCGATGGCGTAGCGGCGAGCCAGCTTGAGGGCCGCTTCATTTGCCTCGGCGCCGGAGTTGCAGAAGTAGACCTTGTCGGCGAAGGTGGCGGCAACCAGCTTCTTGGCCAGACGCAGGGCCGGCTCGTTGGTCATGACGTTGGAGAGGTGCCACAGCTTCTCGCCCTGGGTTTTCAGGGCCTCGACCAGCTTGGGATGACAGTGACCCAAACCGTTGACGGCGATGCCACCGGCGAAGTCGACATACTCGCGCCCTTCCTGATCCCAGACACGTGACCCTTCACCACGCACCGGGATGATCTTGGCGGGCGCATAGTTGGGAACCATCACTTCATCAAACACTTCACGTGTCACTGCCAACAACTCTGACATATAGCTCTCCTTCGATTCGGCGACAGAATAATCCACCGCCCAAAAGTTAAATCCGTGTAAACGTGACGGGATTATCACAGAAATAAAGTAAAAAGTCTGTAACAAGACGGCCTATAAGGAACAATGTTCGATTGCTCTTGAGATTTTAGGCAACCGCATTGCATAACGACTCAGGGGGGCTTGGCAAGAGATAATTTGGGCAGGAGAGGGGGTGAATAAAGTGTCAGGGAAATTTTTTTTGCCTTCTCTCGAACTTGAGAAGGCGATCACAACTTTTTATGAACGCGCCAGAAAGTTGGCCAGCAACTGATGGCCCTGCTCGCTCAAAATACTCTCCGGATGGAACTGAACACCCTCGACAGGGAGCGTCTTGTGGCGCAGCCCCATGATCTCGTCAAACGAGCCATCGGCATGCTCGCTCCAGGCGGTGATGTCGAAGCAGTCGGGCAGCGTGTCGCGCTCCACCACCAGCGAGTGGTAACGGGTCACCCGCAGCGGGTTGTTGAGCCCCTTGAACACCCCCTCATGGCGATGGCGGATGAGCGAGGTTTTGCCGTGCATTACCTGACGGGCACGCACTACGCGGGCGCCGAAGGCCTGCGCCAGCGACTGATGACCGAGACAGACGCCGAGAATGGGCAGCTTGCCAGCGAAGTGGCTGATGGCGTCGAGAGAGATCCCCGCCTCATTGGGCGTACAGGGACCGGGAGAGATCACCAGAAAACGGGGGGAGAGCTGCGCTATGGCATCGAGCGTCAGTTCATCATTGCGCTTGACCACAACCTCTTGTCCCAGGGCGCCGAAATATTGCACCAGGTTCCAGGTAAAAGAGTCGTAGTTATCGATCAACAACAGCATGAGATAACCAACAGCGGAGAATTAACGATCGAGATAACGACCTTGTTCCATTTCCCGTTCACGCTGACACTCGGCCAGATAGATGGCGGCAGCAACGGCAGGGGTTTTATGGTGCTTGTCGATGGCATTGGAGACCATCAACTGCAGGGTATTGAGGTTTTTCGCCTTGCGAAATTTACGTAGCCAGTGACCTTTGTCACTCAGCTCTTCAGCAGAAATAGTTGGTTGAACAGGCATGCTTTCTCTTGGGGATATTACCCAGGTTGAAATAAAGAAATTAAACAAAATAGCCGGGCAGAAAATAAAGAAAGCCAGGCAAATACCCAGCTCTCTTCTACTACACCTTCCCAGTATGTCAGGCTCGAGGAACGAAGCCGACTACATCATATACGCTGGTCAGGGTTTTTTCAGCTCTTTCGCGCGCCTTTTGTGCGCCTTCTGCCAGAATCGCGATCAGATGGGCCTCATCCTGACGCAACTCGTGGAAACGGGCCTGGATCGGTTCCAGCAGCGCAACCACGGCTTCGGCGGTTTCGGTCTTGAGGTGACCGTACATCTTGCCTTCGAAGTGCTGCTCCAGCTCGGGGATGGAGCGACCCGTCACCCCGGACATCAGGGTCAGCAGGTTGGAGACACCCGGTTTGTTTTCCGGGTCGAAACGCACCACCGCCGGCTCGTCGGAATCGGTCACCGCACGCTTGATCTTCTTGACGATCTGCTTGGGATCTTCCAGCAGGCCGATGAAGTTGGCTTCGTTGTCATCCGACTTGGACATCTTCTTGGTCGGATCCTGCAGACTCATCACCCGCGCCCCTTCGGTCGGAATGAAGGGCTCCGGCATGGTGAATACCTCACCATAGAGGTTGTTGAAACGGGTGCAGATGTCGCGGGTCAGCTCCAGATGCTGCTTCTGGTCGTTGCCGACCGGCACCTGATTAGCCTGATAGAGCAGGATGTCGGCCGCCATCAGCACCGGATAACCGAACAGGCCGACGTTGACGTTGTTCTCGAAACGAGCGGACTTGTCCTTGAACTGGGTCATGCGCGACAACTCACCCATCTGGGTATAGCAGTTGAGGATCCAGCCCAGCTCGGCGTGCTGCGGCACGTGAGACTGGATGAAGACGGTGCTCTTCTTGGGATCGATACCGACCGCCAGATAGAGGGCTGCCGCGTCCAGACAAGCCTTGCGCAGGGCAGCCGGGTCCTGACGAGTGGTGATGGCGTGCAGATCGACGATGCAGTAGAGGCAGTCGAACTCATCCTGCATGTTGACCCACTGACGCAGGGCCCCCATGTAGTTGCCGATGGTCAGTTGACCGGAGGGTTGCGCTCCGCTCAATACGATTGGTTTAGTCATGAGAGTGTTAATCCTTGTTATTCAGCCAGCCCAGCTGCGCTATTAGACCAAAAGTGCATCGAGCTGGGCAAACTGCTCGAATACCCAGTCTGGATGGGAGTCGGCGATGGGACGGCCATAGTTGTAGCCGTATGTAAGACCCACCACCTTCATGCCAGCCGCCTTGGCCGCCAGCACGTCATTTTCTGAGTCGCCCACCATTAGAGTGCGAGCCGGGCTCACCCCCAACTCTTGGCAAGCGTGCAGCAAGGGCTCCGGGCTCGGCTTCTTGACCGGCACGCAGTTGCCGCCAAGCCAGAGTTCGAAACAATCGCTGATGCCAAGGGCATCGAGGATGGGTGCCACGAAATCGCTCGGCTTGTTGGTAACGATCGCCTGCTTGTAGCCCAGGCTTTGCAGGCGACGCAGACTCTGGGCCACCCCTTCATACATCGCCAGCCCTTGCAGCAGGCAGGCGTTGTAGTGCTGGAAAAAAATCGGTCTGGCCTTGGCAAACAGCTCGGGATCGGCCTCGCGATAGGCGAGCGCCCGCTGGATCAGCTTGTCAGCCCCGTTGCCGACCCAGGTACGGATCACCGCTTCATCAGCCTGCGCCAGACCGAGGTCTGCCAGAGTCAGATTGACCGCCAGCGCCAACTGGGCGGCGCTGTCAATCAGGGTGCCGTCCAGATCGAACAGCACCAAATCAAATGCGCGCTCAGCGTGTGACATGAGCCAGCTCCGCACGCATCTTGTCGATCACCGCTTTATAGTCAGGCTGGCTGAAAATGGCAGAGCCGGCGACAAACATGTCGGCGCCCGCTTCGGCGATCTCGCGAATGTTGTCGACCTTCACCCCGCCATCGATCTCGAGGCGAATATCGCGGCCGCTCTCGTCGATCAGACGACGCACCTGACGCAGCTTGTCTAGGGTACCGGGGATAAAGCTCTGGCCACCGAAGCCCGGGTTGACCGACATCAGCAGGATCACGTCCAACTTGTCCATCACATACTCGAGGCAGGAGAGCGAGGTAGCAGGATTCAGCACCAGACCCGCCTGGCAGCCCATCTCCTTGATGAGGCCCAAAGAGCGATCAACGTGATCGGACGCTTCCGGATGGAAGGTGATGAGGGAAGCACCGGCCTTGGCAAAATCAGGAATGATGCGATCCACCGGCTTGACCATCAGGTGCACGTCGATGGGGGCCTCGATACCGTAGTCACGCAGCGCCTGACAGACCATGGGGCCAATGGTCAGGTTGGGGACATAGTGGTTGTCCATCACGTCGAAGTGAACCACGTCGGCACCGGCAGCCAGTACCTTGGCTACATCGTCACCCAGACGGGCAAAATCGGCAGAGAGGATCGAGGGGGCAATCAGAAAGTCTTTCATCAGCATCATCCATTGGCAGCCAGGGAGAAAAAGCGGCGCAATTTTAACGTAAAAGGCGGGCGAAAACGACTCGAATGCGGGGTAAATGGGGCAATCGCCTCCCCTCCCCCAACCACCCGGGTTTTGCGGCATCGGCACGGGCCCAGACGCGCCCATAAAAAAACGGCGCCCCTGGGCGCCGCATGGTCTGTTACGTCAGTGGCAGCAGTTCACTGTCGCTGGGATAGTAGCCCTGCTCCGGCTCGATACCGGGGGGATAGAGCGCCAGCAACTCGGCCACCTTGTTACGGGTGCCGCCGTTGCGACTGATGGTGCGCTTGACCAGGATCTCGTCGAGGCGGGCACCGCGATAAAGCTCACGAGTCAGCTCGATATCATGGTTGCTGATCAGCACTGGCACCCCTTTGTGAGCGGCTGTGTGACGGGCCAGTCGCGCCAGGATCGCCTGATCATCCAGGGTAAACCCGCCGGAGGCATAGGTGGTGAAGCTCGCCGTAGTGGAGAGCGGCGCATAGGGAGGATCGCAATAGATAACCCAATCCTCTTCGGCACGCTTGATGGCATCGGCGTAGCTCTCGCAGATAAAGGTCGCCTTCTGCGCCTTTTCGGCAAAGGCCCACAGCTCTTTTTCCGGGAAATAGGGTTTCTTGTAGGAACCGAACGGCACGTTGAAGCCGCCCTTCTTGTTGTAGCGGCACAGTCCGTTGAAACCGTGACGGTTGAGAAACAGGAACAAGAGTGCCCGCTCGAAGGTGGTCTCGGTCTGATTGAACTGGGTACGCAGCCGGTAATAGGCCGCCTTGTGGTTGTGCTCTGCCACAAACAGCTTGCGCGCCTCGGCAATGAAACTGTCCGGCGTCAGCTTGAGGTGGTTGTACAGGCAGATCAGATCCGGATTGATGTCGTTGAGCACATACGCGTCGTAGTCGGTGTTGAGAAACACAGACCCGGCCCCGACGAAGGGCTCCAGCAACACACGCCCGGCCGGCAGGCGCTCGGCGATCTCTTCAACCAGGGAGTATTTTCCCCCGGCCCATTTTAAAAAAGCGCGTGTTTTTTTCATGGAAATCCGGTGTGTAAGAAGGCAAGACCCAAAAAGGGGGACGATTCTACCCCCTTATCCGGTATCAAGGCTATTGCTTCAGCTCTTTTTGTACCTGTGCAAACGACTTGGGCCAGGGCTGACCTTTCAGCAAAGCTGGCGGAAGCTTGCGAATGGCACTCTTGGCCTGGGTCAGACCGGCATAATCCCCTTGCAGCACAACGTACCAGGGGCTGCCACGGAATTTGGTCTGATAGACCCAGACCTTACCCGCCAGACCATGCTCGGCGACAAATTGATCCACCGCCTTGGTATTGCTCGCCCCCATCAACTGAACGCTGTAGTGGTTGCGCGGCTTCTTGTTCAAGGTGGCGACCGGTGTCAGGAGCACCTTGGGTGCAGGCGCGGCAACCGGCTCGTTGCTGGCTGTTTTGGTGGTAGCAGCAGGCGTTGCGGTTGTCGCCGGATTCAGTGCTTTGGCGGTACTGGCTGGCGCCGTGGTTGCGATTGCACCACTGGGGGCTGTGCCACTCGGGTTCTTGCCGGTCAGCTCGTCCACCACGTCAGTAGGCAGAGCGCCGCTCACCTTGGGTTCGGTCATCAGCTTTTGCACGACCTCGTCAGAGATCACCACCCGACGCCCTTCGTAATTGGTTGATTCGGTGGTCACGGTTTCGCTCTCCACCGATTTGGGCAGCACTTTCGCCTCCGGCTGCCAATCTTTCACAACCCCGTTTGGATTGCTGGCTGCATCACTGTTTTGAGCGCCTTGTGCAGCGGCATCGGTATTCGAACCGCCAGCGGTGAGGGGATCGCCTCCCGCTACCGGGATCGGCAATGCCGTGTTCTGCGCAGGATCCTGCAGCGCCGGTTTGCTTTCATTGTCAAACAGCGCAGGCAGCAGGTAGCTCAACGCCAGCAGCCCGCCAGCGACCAGCGCGATAGCGGTGGCAATCTTCTTGACAGGCAACTCCGCCTGACGCTTCTTGGGCCTTCTGTCGGTCATGATATCCTCCAGTAACTGCATGATGGTGGACGGATGTCCGTTCGCCGTTTTCAGGATCTCCTCCACTTGCGGCTTGGGCAAGAGGGTCGCCGGGATCTTGAGCTCTTTGGCTTTCTCATACAAGAAGATGCGCTGCTCGGGCGGGCTCAGTGGCGGCACTTCCAGCTCAAGTGCTGGCATGGCACGCCCTTTGAGCTGCGGTCGTTGGGTACGACACCAGACGTCACTGCCCGAGACGATAATGGCCAGCTGATGGGGCGCCGCCAGGGTATCGTTATGACGGATGATCGCCCACAACTCTCCCAGCAATTCGGCCGGCAACTGGTCGGCACGCTCTATCAGTAGCAACAGGGTGGCAGGCTTGCTCCCCTCCAGCATGCGAAAGAAGCTCTCCGCCAGCGCATCCTGTGGATTGAACAGCGGGCGCGCCACTACCTGTGGTAGCAACAGCTGGCGTACATCCACCATCTTCATGGCAGGCGTACCAATCAGGCTTACCACCCGCACTTTTTCCGGCAACACGCCGAGCAGGGATTCGCACAGGGTACCGCGACCACAACCGGGTTTACCGGAGAGAAAAATGAAAGGGTGATTGAATTCAATCAGATGCAGCAGCCGGTCAACCAGCTGCCGCTGGGAAGGAAGTTTTAGCAGTTTATTCGTCACGACCAGACTCGATCACCGCCAGCAACTCGGCATCGGACACATCCCCCACCACCTGCGCATGGCCGATACCAACCGGCAACACCAGACGCAGCTTGCCTTCCAGCACCTTCTTGTCACGGCGCATATGGCGAATAAAGGCGGCGAAATCCATCTCGGCAGGCGCATGAATGGGCAAATTGGCGGCCAGCAGCAGAGCGCGCACTCGCGCAACGTCCGCTTCGCTCATATCGCCACGGGCCTGCGCAGTCCAAGCTGCCAGCATGGTGCCAGCGGATACCGCTTCACCATGCAGCCAGTTGCCATACCCCTGTTCGGCCTCGATGGCATGACCAAAGGTGTGGCCCAGATTAAGCAGCGCACGGACGCCGTGCTCGGTCTCATCCTGACCGACCACATCGGCTTTGATCTCGCAGCAGCGTTTGATGGCGTAGGCCAGCGCGGCAGGTTCCAGCTGTTGCAGACGCACCATGTTCTGCTCCAGCCAGGTGAAGAAATCAGCATCCCAAATGATGCCGTACTTGATCACCTCGGCCATCCCTGCGGCAAATTCGCGGGCTGGCAAGGTACTCAGACATTCGGTATCGATAACAACTTGTTTGGGCTGATAAAAAGCCCCAATCATGTTCTTGCCGAGGGGGTGGTTGACAGCGGTTTTACCGCCAACAGAGGAGTCAACCTGGGAGAGCAGGGTGGTCGGGATCTGGATAAAAGGAATGCCACGTTGATAGCTTGCTGCCGCAAAGCCCACCACATCCCCGATCACGCCGCCCCCCAGAGCGATCAGTGTCGTATCGCGCCCATGGTTGGTTTCAAGCAGAGCAGACATGATCTGCTCAAAGGTCGCCAGGTTCTTGTATGCCTCACCGTCAGGCAGGATCAGGTGTTCAACCTGAAAACCCGACAGCAGAGCGGTTACCCGTTCAAGATAAAGCGGAGCAACGACCGTGTTGGTCACTATCATCACCCGCTTGCCCTTGATGGTCGATACCAGCGCCTCGGGGCGCTGCAACAACCCGGCAGCTATCTCGATGGGATAGCTGCGTTCACCCAGTTCGACCTTCAACCGTTCCATGGACGTCCTCTAGATTACATACCGATCAGCTTTACAATTTGATTGGCAACGATTTTTGCGCTCTGATCATCGGTGTGCACAACAAAGTCGGCAACCTCTTCATACAGGGCATTGCGCTCTTGTGCCAGACGTTCCAGCACTTCGCGTGCCGGTTCTTCGGTCTGTAGCAGAGGACGGCGTTTGTCTCGCTGTGTGCGCGCCAGCTGCTTTTCAATAGTGGTTTCGAGGTAGACCACGATGCCACGAGCAGACAACTTGTTGCGGGTTTCGCGACTCTTGATGGCACCGCCACCCGTCGCCAGCACGATACCCTGCTGCTCTGACAATTCGCCGATCACCTTCTCTTCGCGAATCCGGAAACCTTCTTCGCCTTCAACATCGAACACCCAGCCGATATCAGCACCACTGCGGCGCTCAATCTCATGATCTGAGTCGAAAAACTCCATATGCAGTTGTTCTGCCAGATGTCTACCTATGGTGCTCTTGCCCGCACCCATGGGACCTATCAGGAAAATATTGCGTTTCTCAGCCATGTCTTTTCGTTAGTAATTACAAACTGTACGACCCCGATGAATACTGGATCGGGGTACCTATGAACCTTATCTTGCGATGGATCAGGAGGGGGATTATCTCAATAGATATCGGGACTGGCAACCGCAGCCCTTACGCCCCAGCCTCATTGGGGCGTAAGGTTATATGTGTTTTACCTTCACATGTAAAGCATTCAGAAGGCGTCGGTGACTATCTTGGGCGTCACGAAAATCAGCAACTCCCGCTTTTTGTTCTCATTGGCCGTCTTGCGGAACAAAGCCCCCAATCCGGGGATATCACCCAACAGCGGCACCTTGGTGACATCCGTCTTGATAGTCTGCTGATAGATACCACCCAGCACCAGGGTCTCGCCATTATTGACCAGCACCTGAGTGGTGATGGATTGGGCATTAATGGATACTGCCGGGCCAGTAGGCGTATCGACAGTCTCTCCCTTGGTATCCTGAGTGACGGTCAGATCGAGAATTACCCGATTATCAGGGGTGATCTGCGGCGTGACTTTCAGGCTCAGTACCGCCTTCTTGAAAGTGACCGAGGTGGCGCCACTGGAAGAGGACTCTACATAGGGGATCTCGGTACCCTGCTCAATCAGAGCCGGTTTCTGGTTGGCAGTAGTCACCCGGGGACTTGCGATAATTTCCGCCTTGTTCTCACGCTCCAGCGCAGAGAGCTCGAGATCCAGCAGGGTGCCATTAGCTAATCTGGCGACCTGGAATGCCAAGGTTCCGGCCGCTCCGGTCACCGGCAGGTTGACGTTCATACGATTACTAGCATCTGGTCTAGTCATATTGGTAATGATGTTGCCATTATTATCAAGATTGCCGTTTCCCGATGCATCATTCCCTTCAATAGAGCCTGAAGTACTGTTGCCATGACCATCATTCTTGGTCACCCCCCAACGCACCCCGAGCGCTTCATCAAAGCCGTCGTCAATGGTCACCATCCGCGCCTCGATAACCACCTGCTTGACCGGAATATCGAGAATATCGAGCATCCGTTTGATGCTGCTGATGACATCGGCGGTATCCTTGACCACCAGCACGTTGGTTCGCTCATCCACACTCACCGCACCACGGGGTGACAGCAACTTGGTACTTTCGGAAGAGAGCAGGGCAGCCACTTCCGAGGCCTTGGCATAGTTTATCTGCAGATATTCGGTATAGAGCGGAGCCAAATCTGCGACCTGATTTCGGCTCTCAAGTTGCTGCTTCTCGCGTGTTGCGATCTCTTCTGCAGGCGCTACCAGTAAGATGTTGTTATCCAACCGCTTATCCAGACCCCGCACCTTCAAAATAATGTCGAGCGCCTGCTCCCACGGCACCCCGTCCAGACGCAGGGTAATATTGCCTGCTACCGAATCTGTGGTTACCAAGTTAAGGTTGTTGAAATCAGCGATCAGCTGCAACACGGTACGGACTGGAATATCCTGAAAGTTCAATGAGATGGGTTTGCCCTGATACTGCTTGGATGCCGTGGCCGTGGTCCGCTTTTTCACCTCGATAATGAAGAGCTTGTCTGCCTGATCGTAACGGTAATCAAACTGACCATTGATCGACAATTCAAACAGGGTATCGCTCCCCTGCCGGGAGACTTCAACCTGAGAGACCGGCGTTGCAAAATCCTGCACGTTGATCAGATTAAGCAAACCATCCGGTACCCGAGTACCATGAAACTTGGCCAGTACGGTCTGACCGCGGCTGCTCACATCAACAGCGGCCGAGCTGTTATCCAGCGTAACCAGAAACTCCCCCTGGCCATCTTTGCCACGACGAAAATCCACACCGGTAACCGAGTTGAAATAGGCGCCGCCCCCACTGCTTTGATAGTTGTTGAGCACCGGCTTGCTGGCAGGCTGTGTGACTACCGGCGTTGTCACGGGCGCAACAGGCATAGACCGGGCAACGACCTGAGGATTGAGCAGCGCCGAAGGAGAGGGTGTGGCCACCATCGCAGAGGGCGCTGGCACAGGAGTAGCCGAGGTTGCGGGTGCAATCAGGGCGCTCTCACCATTGATGAGCCCGGAAGAGGCCCCCTCGCCCAATGACACCAGTAATTTGTTCCCCTGTTGCTGCACCTGATAGGGAGCAAGCTGATCGAGTGCGATCTTGATATCCAGACCTGCGCCCTTACCCTCAACCTTGATATTATCTACCCCCAGACGCTGGATCGGCAGCGGGTTCACTTTCAGCGCCCCTACCGCACCGGGAACATGCAACAACAGCTGATTGGGTTGGTAAGAGAGACGATCGGTAAAGCCCGTGACCGGCTCACTGAAACTGAGCTCCACCAGCAATTGATCGGCAAGCAGCGGATTGACCTTGATCTCCTGCAGGGTTGCCACTGCCCACGCCTGACTGAGGGCGCTGGCGCAAAACAGCAAAGCCACTTTGGATACACTCTCTATTGTTGTTCTCATTGCTGTTCGTCCCTGATTATTGTTTTTCTTGCACATTGGCCATCGCCAACTGGGTTTCTCTTGTTACCCAGCACCCCTTCCCGTCCGGAATGGTTTCCAGCAAATCCACTGCAGTGTCAGTGATCTTGATGACTCGGCCCTGATCAAGCCCCATATACTGGTTGAGCCCGACCCGCATCGATTTGCCATCCGGGGTGCTGATCAAGGCCCACAACTGACCCGCCTTACCCAAAGAACCATGCATCGACAGACTGGCCAGCGAATAATTTTCCAGCACCTCTTTCTCACGATCCATCAGGGTCTGTGCACAATCCGGCTGGGCCTTGGCAGTACTTGTACTTCCGACCGTCGCCTCAGGCTGGGGAACCATGAAGGGGCTGCGCAACTCGCGTTGCTGGTAGTGCATAGGGGCAAAAGGCTTCAGCTCGGGCAAGGGCTCGATAGGTATGGGTGGCCTTGCTTTGGTCTGGGCGACATAGCTATCCATATCCTCCTGGCCACCACAGGCCGCCAGCAAGAGAGCAGGCAACAACCAGCAGATGCGTCTCATTGTTTCGGCTCCACTGTTTTACCGTTGTACTTGTAGGTCTTAGCCAGCATCGACATCGAAATCAGCTCCCCTTCATCCTTGCTCTGACCCAGAGTGAAGGAGTCAAGAATGACGATACGGGGCAAAGCGGCCATGTCAGCGGTGAACTTGCCAATTTGATGGTAAGTGCCCACGACTTCGATACGCATCGGTAGCTCTGTCGAAAACTCGTGCTTGACCTCAGGTTCCCAGTTGATCCGGTTCAATTTCAAGCCGTTGTCGGTAGCAATAAAGCTGATATCGTCCAGCAGCCCGGCGACCTCATGGGTATTGGGCAACTGCTTGAGCTGGGTATCAACCAGTTGCTCAAGCTGAACCATTTGCGCCTTGTATGCCCCCAGGTTGGCAGCCAGCATCGCCTTGCTTTCAAACTGGGCTTTCAGTTCGGTCTCCTTCCCCGCTTCCTGAGTCAAACTGGTCAGTGAGTTGGCAATCACGTAGTAGTAGATGGCGCCGCCGGTCAACACGCAGCAGAAAAAGATGAAGACCCCTTTTGCCCATTTTGGCCAGCTTGCTATGTCATTGATATCCAACTCGTTGAGTTGCTGAAGATTCATTGTTGCTCCTTGGCCACATTCCCTGCAGCCGCAGCATTGTTAGCGATCAGGAACATCATGGAAAACTGGCTCAATGACACTGGCGCAACATCAGCCGCAAAAATAGTGCTTATTTTTGCCTGACCCAACCAGCCGGAACCATCAATCCGTCGCATCATGCTGGCCACCCGGCCATAGGCTTCGGTCTTGCCATTTACATCAATAATATTGTTCTGCATTGAGAGGGTGTTCAGGTAAACCCCGTTGGGCACCAGTGAAGGCAACTGATTGAAAAGGCGAACGGGCACATTGCGGCGCATCTGCAACTGCTCGATGAGCTGCATCCGATCGATCAGTTCCTTTCGACGCTCTTTGAGCAGACGGATCTCCCCCAGCTGGGCATCCAGAATAGTCATCTCCTGAACCAGCCTCTGGTTGCGCTGCTGCTGGGCGACGATCTGGCGATCAACCAGCCAGTTGGCAAAAAATCCCAACGCGACCGTGGCCAGCACAAAAATCCCCAGCAAGGCCCCGAACTGTTTCTTTTGGCGCTGGGCCCGGGCTTCACGCCAGGGTAGAAGGTTTATATTTGACATGGTGTGAAACTCCTCAGAGCCAACCCGAATGCCGTCATATATTTAGCACCATGTACCAGCTCGGCCTCCCCTTTCGGCTTGCCAAACAGGGCGAACAGATCCGGGTGCAACACCTCGCAATTGACCTCTTCTTTTACCTGTACCAACAAACCGGGTAGCAGACTGCCTCCCCCCGTCAGCACCAGTTTTGCGATGTCGCGATAACCGGATGAACTGCAAAACAGCTGGATATTGCGTCGCACTTGCTGCAGCAGCGAGTTGATGTGGGGCATCAACACATCCAGCTCATGGTCAACAGGCAAGGTACCTTTGGTTTTAGCCTGCTCAGCCTCATCCAGCGTCATGCCATAAAAGGAGGAGAGCGCCTGGCTGTACTGATCGCCGCCGAAGTTTTGCAAGCGGGAGTAGATCACCTCTCCCTTGACCAGCGCCGCAAAGGTCATGGCACTGGCACCGATATCTATCACCCCGATCGGCCGTTCACTCTCCTGCAATTCGGGCAGACAGGCCACCACGGCACGGCCCAGCGCATGGGCGCCCACATCCACCACCTTGACGGCAATACCGGCTTCGGCAAGGGCGCTGACCCGGCCGTTGACACTCTCGGTGCGGGCTGCGCTCAGCAGCACATCTTGACGATCTTCGCTATTGTTGGTGCTCAGCACCTCAAAATCGAGACTCACTTCATCGAGGGGGAATGGAATGATCTGCTCGGCCTCCAGCTGCACCTGACTCTCCAGCTCCTTGTCGCTGAGGCGGGCATCAATCTGGATCACCTTGGTTATCACGTTGGAGCCGGTCACCGCAGTGGCGGCATAGTCGCTGTGAGCTGGGATCAGGCGCTTGAGGCTCTTGAGAGATTGGCTGACACGCTCGATATCCTGCAATTGATAGTCAACCAGCGTCCCTTTCGGGGTGGCAATATCGGCGACCGACTCGAGATGAAGCTTGCCGGGTCGGCCACTGAGGGTAACGGCCTTGATGGTCTGGCTGCCAAAATCAATGCCCACCAGAGGGAGGAGGGATCCCTTGTTAAAAAGCCCAAACATATACACATCCATGCGTTATTTGGTTTTATTCCTGAACAGAGTGTAGGACACCCGATCAGAGGAGTGCTTCACTCATCCTAAATGCTCTAACTATCAATGTCATAAAGTTTATGCCGAAAAGTGACCCATCTCGCTTTCTTCATGGCAAGTGGCCCTCCTTGGTTATTGCTCCCCGTAGTGCTAACCTCTCGCATCCTTTTGAGGTGGGTGGCTCGCCACAGGAAAACCTCGAATTCCCGATGGCAAAAGGGCTATACTCTGCGCCCGTTGGCTAATTTTAAGACGATTGGTAGTTCTTCCATGCTGAAATGGCTCGTTCGCCTGTTTATTGTCATGATGCTGGGTGCAGTGCTGGGTGTCGCCAGCCTCATCGGTATCTACTTCTATATCAAACCCCAGCTGCCCGATGTCACCGCACTGCGTGACGTCAAGCTGGCAACCCCGATGCGGGTTTACAGCCGGGATGGGGAGTTGATCGCCCAATATGGCGAAATTCGTCGCATTCCGCTACGTCTGGACGAAATTCCGCAACCCATGATCGATGCCGTACTGGCGACCGAAGATGCACGTTTCTATGAGCACCCGGGCATTGACCCGATTGGTATCATTCGAGCAGCATCCGTCTGGGCTGTCTCCGGCCATGCCCGTCAGGGTGCCAGTACCATCACCCAGCAGGTTGCCCGCAACTTCTTCCTGAGCAATGAGAAGACCATCATCCGCAAGATCAAGGAGGTCTTCCTGGCCTGGCGGATCGAACAGAATCTCTCAAAAGACGAGATCCTCGAACTGTACCTCAACAAGATCCCTCTCGGTTATCGCTCCTTCGGGATCGGTGCTGCGGCACAGGTTTACTTTGGTAAAGAGGTCAAGGATCTGGGACTGGACGAGATCGCCATCATTGCCGGTCTGCCGAAAGCCCCCTCCATGCTCAACCCCATCCGCTCCCCCGAGCGCGCCTTTGCGCGCCGCAACGTTGTGCTGGGCCGGATGCTGGAAACCGGCAAGATCACCCAAGCCCAGTTTGACGAAGCGTCCAAGATGCCGATCAAGGCCCGTTTTCACGGCGCCGAAGTGACCCTGCACGCCCCCTATCTGGGGGAAATGGTGCGCCAGAAGATGGTCGAGCAGTTCGGTGAAGATGCCTACACCATGGGCCTGCACGTCTACACTACCGTCTCTGCCGAACGTCAGCGGGCGGCAAGACAGGCGCTGCTGGATGGCGTCTTTGCCTATGATATGCGCCACGGCTATCGTGGCCCGACGGCTCAGTTGTGGAAGGCTGGCGAGACAGCCTGGGATTACGAGCAGATCGTCGCTCACCTTGGCAAACAACCCACTTATGATCCGCTGATGGCGGCGGTCGTGACCAAGCTCGGTGATCGCAGCGCCACGCTGGTACTGAAGAATGGCAAGGAAGCAGAGCTCGGCTGGAACGGCATTAAATGGGCCCGCTCCTTTATTACCGACGACCGTCAGAGCTATGCCCCGAAATCGACGCGCGATGTGCTGAAAGTCGGCGCCCAGATCTGGGTGCGGGAAGAGGGCGAAGAGTTGCTGCTGGCCCAAATTCCGGATGTGAATGCCGCGCTGGTTGCCATGAACCCGAAAAATGGGGCGCTGGAAGCACTGGTCGGTGGTTTCAGCTTCGAACTCTCCAAATTCAACCGGGTCGATCAGGCGCGTCGCCAGATCGGTTCCAATATCAAGCCTTTCCTCTATGCGACCGCGCTGGAGCATGGCTATACCCTGGCGTCGCTCATCAACGATGCGCCGATCAACCAGTGGGATCCATCAAAAGGGCCCATGTGGCAGCCCAAGAACTCCCCGGCCGTTTATGATGGCCCCACCCCGCTGCGTCTGGGTCTGGCCAAGTCCAAGAACGTGATGTCGGTTCGACTGATGCGCGCCATCGGTCTGGATACCTATATCGACGGTCTGACCCGCTTTGGCTTCCCCCGCGACTTCATCTCTCCCCATGAGTCGCTGGCGCTGGGCGCTGCCGAATTCACCCCTCTCGAAGTGGTGCGTGGTTACTCGGTACTGGCCAACGGTGGCTTCCTGGTAACCCCATACTTCATCGACAAAGTGACCGACAGCCTGGAGAACACCCTCTATCAGGCCAATCCTGCTATTGCTTGCACCACCTGCGAACAGCAGGCCGCACCCGAGCAGAGCACACTGCCGGAGCCAACTGTTGATGGAGCCGCACAAGATGGCACGCAGACCCCTCTCGCGCCAACCATTGCCCCGCATACCATCAGTGCCCAGAGTGCGTTCCTGATCACCGACACCCTGAGCACAGCTATCTGGGGTGGCAACGGCTGGCGTGGTACCGGCTGGCGTGCAGCCCGCGACCTGAAACGTCACGACATCTCCGGTAAAACCGGTACCACCAACGAATCGCGGGATGCCTGGTTCTCCGGCTACACCCCGGACATCGTTGCCACCTCATGGATCGGTTTTGACAACCACCAGCGTGGCCTTGGCCGTGCCGAGTTTGGCGGTGGCGCCGCGCAGCCTATCTGGATCGACTTCATGAAAGTCGCCCTCAAAAAGCTGCCGGAGCACAAAATGCCGGTTCCCGAGGGGATCATGACAGTGAAGATTGATAGCGAAACCGGCCTGCTGGCAACCAGTGGCGGCACCGACGAATACTTCAAGGAAGGGACCGAGCCGACCCGCTACGCAGCACCGAGCTCGGATGGCAATCAGGTCTACGGCGGTGACAACCCCGATGTAGAAGGGCCTGTCTCAACCGACGATATCTTCTAAGCTGCTCTCGCGGCAGAAGCAAAACCGGCAGCCTTGGCTGCCGGTTTTTTTATTGGGCCAACTGCTTGCTCATCAGCGTGGCGATCGAGGCGGCCAGCTCGTTGAAACAGGGGCGACGCACCGAGTAGTGGCGATAGAGCAGCGAGATGGTACGCCCTGGCACAGGGTCAACCACAGGTCGATAGCTCACCCCGCCCTCATCATGATCGGCAGGTACGGCCAGCTTTGGCACCAGGGTCATGCCACTACCGGCGGCCACCATGTTGCGCAGCGTCTCCAGACTGGTGCCCTTGAAGCGTTGATCCTCACCTATCCCGCCGGCGAAACAGAATCCCATCGCCTGATCCCGCAAACAGTGGCCATCGGCCAGCATCAGCAATTTCTTGCCCTTGAGATTACCAAGCGGCACCTGTTTGGCCTGTGCTTCGGGGTGATGGCAAGGCACCGCCAACCACATCGGCTCATGATAGAGCTGGATTGAACCAAACCCCTCCATCCCAGGCATCTCGGCCAGAATGACGCAATCCAGCTCCCCCTCTTCCAGCCGTTTGAGCAGGGTTTGGGTCTGCTCCTCATAGAGGTAAAACTCCAGCTGGGGAAAACGCTCACGCAGGGTCTGGATAATGCGGGGCAACAGGTAGGGGCCCACGGTCGGAATAAAACCGATATGGATCTCCCCGGACATCGGCTCGGAGAAGTGCTGACCGATGCTCTTGAGCTCGCGCACCTCCTTGAGCACCCGACGCGCCTGATGGGCCATGGCATCGCCAGCCGGAGTAAACAGCACCTTGCGCGAGGTACGTTCGATCAGAATGACCCCGAGTTCATCTTCCAGCTTGCGCAGCTGGCCGCTCAGGGTGGGTTGACTGACAAAGCAGCGTTCAGCAGCTTTGCGAAAATGTTTTTCCTCATCCAGCGCCACCAGATATTCGAGATCGCGAAGATTCATACAGCAAGAGTCCTGCCTGGAAAATGGGCCATCAGCATGCACAATATCGTCCGGCTGGACAAGTCATCCGCTCGCGGTGAACCTATCTGGCTACCTCTCCAAAACAGAAAAGCCCGATCACCTTGCGGTAATCGGGCTGTTTGACTCGCCGAGGGATTACACCCTGAAACGGCGCACCATATCCTGCAACTGGGTTGCCAGATGGTTCAGCTCGTTGCACGCCTGAGCCATCTGGGTGGCACCGGCGGCCACCTCTTCGGAAGCATGGCTGATATTGACCACGTTGCGGTTGAGCTCCTCGCTCACCGCCCCCTGCTCTTCGGTGGCTGTCGCAATCTGGATGTTCATGTGGGAGATGCTGCTGACCGAGCCACTGATCTGGGAGATAGACTCGCCCGCTTCCCGCGCGGTAGCAACCGTGGTGTTCATCAGCTCCTGACTCTGTTGCATGGTACTGCCCGCCTGTTCGGCACGCTGCTGCAACTCGGCAATGATGGTGTTGATCTGGGAGGTGGAGTCCTGAGTGCGCTTGGCCAGAGTACGCACCTCATCGGCCACCACCGCAAACCCCCGCCCCTGCTCACCGGCACGGGCCGCTTCAATGGCGGCGTTCAATGCCAGCAGGTTGGTCTGTTCGGCAATGCCGCGGATCACCTCCAGCACCATGCCGATATTGCGGCTGTCATCGCCCAGTTGGCGGATCACCACCGCGGTACTCTCGATGGCACCGGCGACCCGTTCAATACGTTGAATGGAGTCATTCACCGTTTGCGCACCAAGTTCGGCCGTCTCACTGGCCGAGGTGGCGGCACTGGCCGCATCACTGGTATTGCGAGAGACCTCCTGCACCGTGGCTTGCATCTCGTTCATCGCCGTCGCCAGCTGGTTCAGCTCATGTTGCTGAGCATTCATATTGTTGGCTGACTGCCTTGCTACGGCACTGATCTCTTCTACCGCAGAGCTCATCTGTACAACAGAACCGGATACCTCCCCAACCAGTTTGCGCAAGTTTTCTTGCATCTGCGCAAAGCCTTTCGCCAGTTGTCCTAATTCATCCTGATTAAACGCATTCAACTCCACACGATGAGTCAAATCACCAGCCGCGACGCTACCAACAAGTTCCAGCAAGCGATTAACGGGTCGTTTGATTTGCTGACTCAAATACCATGCAATCAACACCACGAAAATGAGAGTCGCTGCGCCAGTCAAGATACTGAGGAATTTGGAGCTGGTGTATGCCTCTTCACCTTGGGCATCCATCTCCTTGCCAATACGCTCATTTATCTCACGCAAATCCATCGTTAATTTTGTTGCCTGCTCCAGCGTGGTTCTGAGATTCCCTTGCAAAATCTCTCTTGTCTTGTCACTACTCTGTTTCACCGCCTGATATAGCGGGTCATGCGCTGTAAAAAAGGCATTTCCGGCAGTCTTCAACGCGTTAAAGGTTTGCTCTTCATCAGCAGCATTAAAAGCCAATCCGCCGTAATTAGCCGCAGCCTGCTCAAAACGTGCCTTTGAATCCATCACACCTTGTTGGGTTCGTTCAATATCCGCACTGTCGTTGTAGCCCATCGCGATCACCATAGATAATTGGAAACGCCGAGCATCAAGCAGTGCGATATGCATCTGACTTGCATAGCGAACAGAAGGGATAAGGTTCTCTGCCAATACAGTGTTTTGTTGATTGAGATACGACAGTCGTGAGACGCCATACCCGGCAAGCAGGCATACGCAAAGTGCCAGCACCGCAAAGCCAGTACTCAACTTCTGGCCTATGGACATATTCTGGAGCATAGATTCATCCTTAACTGCGTGTCATCGTTTAATGTCGGTTTTGATAGGAGCTATGTGTTCATGTTTTTGTAATTGAGCATAGCCGTAGAGCTGTGCTTTTGTAGTTTGCATAAGCACCATATATCGCTATCGACACGCAGAGATGACCACTTTAACTACCGCTGACTATTAACGGTTTACTCTATTGCACGCAACAGTCGTGGGATCAGCAACTCCGGCTCCCCCAGATACTGGTTGACCTCTATCCTTTCGAGTTTTCCCCCTCGTTCTATACCCAAAGTAGGATAACCCTGACCGCCCAGCCGTTTCATCCAGCCCTGGCTATCTGCCAGATGTTGCAGCAAGGGGGCCTGCAGATAAGCTTGTTGGAATTCCTCGGCTGAAATCCCCTGCTCTGCCGCCAGCGTGGCGAGAAATGCCGGCTCACCAATCCAGATCCCGTCCCGATAGTGGGATTGCTGGATCCGGTGCAACATGACCAGCCCATCGCCCCCCAACGCCGTGACGGCCAAAACCGCACGGATCGGCGGCTCGGAGTCCAGCAGACAGCCTTCCCGCAGCAGCAGTTCGTTAAAGTAGCGTTCGCCAAAATGCTGGCCGGTCAGCGCTTCGATCCGCTGATCATGGGGGCGCACATAATCACGCAATGCCTCGCCCATCGGCTGACGGCGGCTACCCATCCAGAGGCCGCCCGCATGCAGCTCGATCTTGAGTCCGGCAATGGTGGCTGCCGCCTGCAACAGGGGGGCGGCACCGTAGCACCAGCCACAGAGCGGGTCATAGACATAATGGAGGGTGGTTTGTTGTTCGCTCATCTTCATTCTCACTTCAATCTCGGATAAAAAACCGGGCCCTTAGGCCCGGTAAAAAAACACAGGGAAAGCAGGCTCAGTGGCTTACCACTTCATCTCGCCGGTATTGACCTTGGCACCGATGGCCAGACCATCGTCAACCGGCAGTGCCGGATAGGCCTTCTTCAGAGCCTCAATCAGCTCACCGGAGTTTTTCGCCTTGGCCAGCTCCTGTTCGAAACGCTCTACATAGTCACGGGTAAAGGTCACAGCAGCAGTGCCTTTGGGAGCCCCCGGTGTCAGAATAGTTGTCGCCTAATCTGAATAATCTAAATGTGAAGACCGGGGGCGGATAAAGAGTGTCGAATGGCTCGTTATTCAAGTGAGCGCAAGGCTGCTTTGCTCAAGAAGCTGCTGCCGCCCATCAATATGTCGGTGGCCGAGTTGGCTCGGCAGGAAAACATCAGCGAGGTCACTCTGTATAATTGGCGCAAACACGCCAAAGACGGAGGGTCTCCTGTGCCCGGGGACAACAAACTGACCGATGAATGGCCCGCCGAGGCCAAGTTCGCCGTCGTGCTGGAAACCGCTGCGCTTTCCGAGATTGAACTCAGTGAGTACTGCCGCCGTAAGGGTCTCTATCCCGAGCAAGTCCAGCAATGGCGCCAAGCCTGTATTCTGGGCCAGCAATCCGCTCGTACCTTACAACAGGCGGAGAAGGCACAGGCCAAAGCGGACAAGAAGCGTATCCGGCAACTGGAGCAAGAGCTGCGGCGCAAAGACAAGGCCCTGGCCGAGGCAGCAGCTCTGCTGATATTGCAAAAAAAGCTCGATGCCTACTGGAGCAACGTCGACGAGGACAACTGACCTCGTTGCCAGAGCGGCAGCAATACGTTGCATGGTGGCGCGAAGCGCTTGAAGCTGGCGCCCGCAAGCATCCTGCGGCCGAGGTGTTGGGGCTGAGTCTGCGCACGCTCCAGCGCTGGTTGGCCGGGCCTGAGCTGAGTGCCGATAGGCGACCGGATGCGGTTCGTTCCATACCTGCTCATGCATTGAGCCCAGAGGAGCGGCAGGCCGTGCTGGACGTCTGCAATAGCCAGGAGTTCGCCTCGTTGCCGCCGAGTCAAATTGTGCCACGGCTGGCCGACCAGGGGCGCTACTTGGCCAGTGAGTCGAGCTTCTATCGCATCTTGCGGGCGGCTGACCAGCAGCACAGGCGTGGCCGGAGCCAGCCACCGCGCCATGTGCCGGTACCAACCAGCCATACCGCGACTGGGCCCAATCAAGTGTGGTCCTGGGATATCACCTACTTGCCGTCACTCGTGCGCGGCCAGTATTACTACCTCTATCTGATAGAGGACATCTACAGCCGCAAAGGGGTGGGCTGGGAAGTGCATGAGCAAGAGTGCGGTGAACGGGCGGCGGCGTTGCTGCAACGGAGCATCATCCGCGAGCAGTGCTGGAAGCAGCCGCTGGTCTTGCACTCGGACAACGGCGCGCCAATGAAGTCAGTCACGCTGCTGACCAAGATGCATGACCTGGGTGTCACGCCCTCGCGGGGACGGCCTCGGGTCAGCAACGATAATCCGTACTCGGAGTCATTGTTCAGGACGCTGAAGTACTGTCCGCAGTGGCCATCAGACGGCTTTGCCAGTCTGGAAGCGGCCAGGGAGTGGGTGCGCGACTTTATGGCCTGGTATAACGAAGAGCACCGGCATAGCCGTATCCGCTTCGTCACACCCAACGAGCGGCATCGGGGTGACGATAAAGCCCTGCTGGCGAAACGGGATGCTGTGTACCAGGCCGCCCGAGCACAACACCCAGCGAGGTGGAGTGGCAAGACGCGAGACTGGACACCTATCGGTGCCGTGATGCTAAATCCGGAGCGGCCCGAGAAACCCGAGCCGGAGCAAAAAGAGGCTGCTTAAAACAGCTTTGCGCGACAACTATCTTGAAAAACGCCG
>NZ_JBFODS010000057.1:0-8230 GCF_040908445.1 Aeromonas sp. R10-2
GTGCTGGGCAAGCAAGGCACAGGTGCACTGGTCACCCTGGTGGAGCGCAAGAGCCGGCTCTATCTGGTCAAGCGGGTCGCGAGCAAACAGGCTGGGGTGGTGCGGGATGCGATAATCGAGATGTTAACGCCCTACATCGAGCAGGTGCATACCATCACCTTTGACAACGGCGGCGAGTTTGCCGAACACAAGGCGATAGAGGAAGCGCTGGGTGCCGAGACTTACTTTGCGCACCCTTACTCTTCGTGGGAGCGCGGTCTGAACGAGAACAGCAATGGGCTGTTGAGGCAGTTTATCCCAAAGGGAACAGACCTGAGAGAGGTCACGGACGAGGATGTCAGGAGAGCGGAGCAGTGGCTCAACCTACGACCTCGGAAATGTCTCGGATTCAGGCAGCCTGTCAAGGTATTCGAAGAGTACCGTCAGGCGGCATAGGCGAGTGTCGCACTTCGAAGTTGAATTCGCGTTGTTGATAGTTTCAGTGGAATGATTGTGGGAATTCATGTTGGTTTTGATAGTCCTTGTTGGCACGGTGCCAGTCAGGCATTATTTAATGCTATGAGTAATAAGGTCGAATTTTGTAGACAGTATGGCTATGAAATAGCTGAGTCTGATTGGCCCTGCCAGGAGGTTTGTCGTGAATTAACGTTAGACCGAGGTTCAGAGAATACTGATAGCAATATAGCTTCCCTCCTTCGCGGTCAAATTGGTATTACTGTAGGCAATTTTAATGCATATCATCGTGGTGATATGAAAGGCACGGTTGAGAAGAGTTTTGATATTATTCAGTCTCTAGCGATTCCCTTTGATTCTGGCAAGGTTGTAAAATCTCCAAAAAAAGAAGACCAACATGCATCCCGTAATTCTTTGTATACCTATGAACAGTTTATGGTTCGACTGATAAAATGTATCATATTTACCAACAATAACAGGGAAAGAGTCCTATCTCATAATTTTGAGATGTCGCGAGATGGTGTGGTTTTTACATCTCGTGGTGTTTGGGATTGGGGGATGGAGCAGGCGATATTGAAACCACGAGTTTCAACAAATCGCCTACGATACGCATTGTTGCCGGAAGCAGAGGCAACAGTTAGGTCTCAGGGAGTGTTCTTCAAAGGTTTATATTATAATTGTAATGAAATTGTACGTAGGGGCTATCTTGACCGAGCAAAAAATATTGGTCGTTTCAAAATAAAGGTTCGATATACCGATATCAGCACTAATCATATCTGGTATGGAGATGACGAAAGTGGAGAGCTCCTCCAACTGGATTTGACTGATCGTAGCGAAGCCTATAAAAATCAAATTTGGGCCAATGTCATGCGCCGTCAAGCGATTGTCAAAGAACAACTGGCTATTCTAGATGAAAGCAGATTTGATGCACGTGCATTATTGGAAATGGATTTAAAACAATGTGATGATGCGATTAGAGCAGAAAGTCGCCATCTTAAAAAATCCAATGCTAAAGGCATTCAGCCAGGGATGAAAACCCTCAAGCATATTGAGGCTGTACAGCAGCGACATAATGAAATGCAAGCCATTTATGCCGATCTCTCTGGGGTCGACAACCGGGATCAAATCCATCGGCCCAAATCGCTGCAATCTAAACAAAATTTGAATGATCCGACAGTAATATCCTTTCAGGAAGACGAACAATGAGCCAGCCAAATTATTATATGCATCCTAATCGACAGTATCGAGACAACCCATTAATTGAGGCGCTGGGTCAGCCATTAACAATGCAGCAGTTTTATGCACTCAGCGAGTTGCCTTTTATTAACAATGTTGATTTGACTGGTGTTGATGCATCACTTCATGGTTATTATATCCGAACCCTGATCGATCAATTGAATGATGTTTATGCCGTTCAAGACGAGGCATATCGTTTATATGATGTCATGCGACGCATGATTGAAGCGGGGTATGATAAACGCAATCCTCTGCGAACAGATATACGGCGGATACTGACGGCTATCGATAGAGACAAGACCAATCCCAATCAGGTTGCATATTTATCAAGCTTGGAACTCTATTCTGTATTGCAGAGTTATTTGTTGATTGGACTGAGTGGTCGTGGTAAATCATTTATGGTAAGGCGTATTCTGAAACTATTTGATCAAGTTATTGAACATTTCAATTATACCGACCACAAGGGGCAGGAGCATACGCTTGATCAATCTCAGGTAACGTATCTGTATGTAGAAATTCACGAGCGTCGTGGTCAAAAAGCGCTGCTGTTGAATATGCTGGAGGCGCTGGATGAGGTGACCGGACAAGCATATGCATATGAACACCGTAATAGGTCTGTTAATGAGTTAATTACCATAGTGCGCAAGCTTCTTATCGGTCATAGTGTTGGGTTGGTAGTCGTTGATGAGGCCCAAAATCTAGCCAAATCCTCCCGTAATGAAGTTTTAAGTATCAATGAAAAAACGTCGATAAAATTTGTCGAGGAATTGTTCAACAGAGTCGGTGTGCCGATCATGCTGGTAGGAACATTTGCAACGCTAGCATTATTTGAGCGTGAAACAACTATCGGTCGGCGAGTGACCAAAAATGGATCTATGTTATTGGCGAGTTGCGATTCTAATAGCTCATTTTGGAACCGCTTTATCCGCCTGCTATGCCAGACTCAATTACTAAAAAATCAATCAACATCGGTAGATATATTGTGTAGGCATATTCATTATCTGAGTGCGGGCATTCCGGCAATTGCCAGTAGCCTGGTTAGGGCCACGCTCGCCTATCTCACGTTCCTGGCACCTCAGGATCAAGATCTTTCGATAGCCGCGCTGGACTTAGTTTTTAATCGTGAATTTAGAGTGTTGACCCCGGCGTTAACTGCACTGAGAAAAGGTGATTACCACAAATTTGAGGATTTTGAGCCGATGCTGATGCTGGAGTCGGTGGCGAGTCATTCTGATGTCATGACACAGATAGCTCCGCCGCCCGCCATGAACCTGATTCAAGGGGAAGTCGAGCTGAGCGACAAACCCGTATCATCGCAGATTGAGGTACAGAAACGTAAAAAACTGGATCAGTTATCGCCGTCAGTATTGTTAGGACAACTCGGCTACAACCTAGATAAGGCGCAGCCGAAATGATCCTCCATCGTTTAGAGTTGCTGCCGGGCGAACATCTGGGAGCCGTGGCTGGTCGAATGCATGTGCTGAGCATCCATGGGACGTTCACCGCTACGGTAAAAGCGCTGGGTCTGGGTAGTCCACCTATTCGCCCCCAACGATTATCTCATGCCGATGACATGGCCCTCGATGCCATTTTTCGGGCGAAGGGGATAGCGCAGCCCTGGCAGACACATGGCTACGGCCATTATCTTACCCCGTTTTTAAGCCTGCCTGAGCAGGGTATGTTGATGTCTGCGTTGACGGGCCACACGCCGCTCCGGTTGAGGGTGACCGGTCAGAACAATGTACAGCATCGATACTGGCGTTGGTGTACAGACTGTATTGCCGAGGATCAGGATACTCAGGGCATGCCCTATTACCACCGCGACCATCAATTGCCAGGGGTGTTTCATTGCCATCGGCATCAACGTGGCCTATCCGGACGCTGTGTTGGCTGTGGTTTTGTAGCCATGGTGTTGTCGGCGCTGCCCATTCCTCCCTATGACAACCTCTGCCCGCACTGCGGCCACTGGATGGGGGGATACGATGGTCATTTTACCGAGCGGATGCGTGAAATCGAGTTGGCATCGCTGGCATTGGCCCAGTCGGGTTGCAGCCTCACTCTGTCAACGCTCACAGGTTATGTGAGAGAGGCTATGGGGATCTCGGGCGAGGCGATGCGCACGGTCAAGAGCATCAAAGCGATCAATGCGTGGTTTCAGCAGATGGACGCGCAGTGTGATCCCCTGGCGCTCACTGCGTATTTCACCAATTCAGAGGGGGACGGTCAGGGATGGCAATTACCTCCTCAGCTGCGTAATGCACGGGGCTACCATGAGCAGTCAGCCCGAGATCCGTTGCACCCCTTGGTCCACCTTCTCATGTTGCAGCATGCAGGCGTCGATCTGATGGGGCTCCTGAGGTCTGAGGGCTGACCTTGTGTTGGGCTCGGTAATCCCGGCGTACATCCCTGGTGAGTCGGCCTACAGTTGGGTCTCGCAGTATTTCGTGCAGTCGGCCTACAGTGACCGCAACCGCGTCTGTGACCGTTTGTTCCATCATCCGGCCATTCGTCTGCATCCGTCATTACCTGGTCATATTGAGGCAACGGCCCAGGCAGCGGGAGTGGATCCACA
The DNA here is from genome assembly GCF_040908445.1 of Aeromonas sp. R10-2. NCBI lineage: Bacteria > Pseudomonadati > Pseudomonadota > Gammaproteobacteria > Aeromonadales > Aeromonadaceae > Aeromonas > Aeromonas sp. R10-2. The sequence continues at coordinate 4,262 of NZ_JBFODS010000057.1, forward strand.
ATACCTGCTGCACCATGGCACGGGTTTCCCGCTTTATGCCCTTACGTTGAGAGACAAGCTGCAAGTCGACACCCTGGCATCTGCGATGTTGGGTGAAGGGCAGGGGCTGATGGCCCTGTCAGGACAAGCGGCCAGCAAGCTGGCTTTTGGCGGTGTCTGCCTGAAATGGTGTCCCGCCTGCTTGCGAGAGGATGAACAGGACGTAGGATGTGGATATTGGCATACGGCGCATCAACTGTACGGGGTCACGGCCTGTACCAAGCATGCGCTGCGATTGCAAACTCTGGCGGCCAGTGCAGGAGGCATTGATCGGCAACTGCTTCTACCGGATCCCGAGATACCCTGTGAACAATCGCGTCCATCTGAACAGGAAATAAACCTTTCTACATATATCACCGCTCTGCATCGGTATCTGTGCGTCCAGTCGCCAACGGAGTCGCTAGCGGAGCTGTACCAGCGATGGCTCGGGCAACAGGGCTATCTGACGGCCCGAGGCCATCTGCGTAGCCAGCCCCTGTTGCAGGCCATGACGGAGTTCTGGCAGGGGTTGTTTGCCGATATAACGCCAATAGTGCCGCCGGGGCTGGCCAACTATCGATACGTCTCGGGGCTGGTGCACGGTGACCGCAGTCACCACTACCTGAAACATGTGATGCTGATGGCGTTTGTGAGTCGCAGCCCAGCGGAGTTCTTCTCCATCGAGGTGCAGCAGGTGTTGCCTGTGCCGCCAGCGCGTGACGCGCAAGCCGTCGAGCGAGCAGTGCTAAGGTGGTTGGCAGAGCCGCTCTCCATGCGTCAGGTCGCCCGCCAGACCGGTTACAGTGTCGGTTATATCAAGCAACTCGCGTTGCGACACAACCACCCCGTCGAACACCGAGCCCAGCGCATCACTGCGGCGGTGGCGCGGGGAATATGGCGGCAGGCGTTCATGGGGGTAAGCCGACAGCAGATCGCCCATTGCCATGGCGTCTCAGTCGGTGCGGTCGAAGCCATCATTCAGAGCCATCAGGGGTTGTCTGATTGGCGGCGGCATCTGGGCAGCGTGCGTAAGCTGCGTGAGCACCGAGATACATTGACGACATACCTGGCACAGCATGTCGATGCCAGTCGCGGTGGCATCGAACAGGCGTGCCGAACGGCATTCAGCTGGCTCTATCGGCATGATCGCTCCTGGCTGTATCAGCAGTTGCCCGCTCCCAAACAGTCTGTCTACCACCCCTCCGTGGATTGGGCACAACGTGACCGGGCACTGGTGGCCCAACTCGAACAGTTGGACGGGGAGGCAAGGTCACTGTCCGCGCTGGAGAGAGCGCTTGGCAGACCGGATTGGCTCAGGAAATACAAAGCTAGATTACCGCTCAGCTATGCGCTGGCTGTGCGACTTGTCGCTGCTTACGCAGCCCAGCATCCCAAACCCTGATGGCCACCGGTGATATCGGCACGGCTGTCAGGGGTCAACACGAGGAGTATTGCCATGAAAGTCGAAGCCATCTTCCCCACCACCCAAGTCGTCGATATTCTCTGCGATGTCTGTGGCAGCAGCACGACAACCACCATTGGTACGCAGGAGTTCGGCACGCTGGCTGCGCGCTGGGGGTATGGTTCGCAGCACGATGGTGAACGATATCAGGTACACCTATGTGAAGGCTGCTTTTTTGGGGCGCTGGCCAACCTGAGACAGGAGCATCGGTTGATGAATATGTTTTCGGATGATTATCAACCCGCAGACCCTGATCAATTTGGGAAAATTGAAGGCAATCGAGAGCTTATCTAACCACGATTTGAGTGGTTGTGTTGATCGGCTCATCAAGTGAGCCGATTGGTCGAGGTGATCGGCTCATCAAATGAGTCGATTGGTCGAGGTCATCGGCTCATCAAGTGAGTCGGTTGGTCGAGGTGATCGGCTCATCAAGTGAGCCGATTGGTCGAGGTGATCGGCTCATCAAATGAGCCGATTGGTCGGGGTGATCGGCTCACCAAATGAGCCTATTGTTGGTGCTTTATGGTCACGTATGAACTGTTAATCAACAGGGGATGCCATGCCTAATCCGGCCGACAAGATCGATAACTGCCTGCGCTCCCATAGGCGTAGTAATCACATCGGCCGGTTTTTCACCACCTAATCCCCACGCAGAGCGGGTGAGCCATCTCATCGTTTTAGCAGTATCTCCCCGGTGTAGGGATATGGCTGCGTCCACTGCTAAGGCTGCCCAGTAAACGCGATCTCCCTGAGCTGTCGATAAGCGATTGCCCCGTTTGATTTGGCGATTCAGTGTGTCTCGGCTAATGCCAATCATCTGGCAAATTGTTCGGGTATTAGACCCCAATAGCTTGCTCAGTTTGACGACGATCTCAGGAGATACACCAGACACTATGTGCTGATGGGCGGCTAGCCAGTTACGTGGTAGACCGAGCGACTCCAGAACAGATAGATTGCTGGTTGGGGGAGATTGCTCTACATGAGTCATCATGAGTCTGCGCCTCCGTCTGGGGGTTGTTGATGGCAGCCCAATGCGAATCATCACTCAGGAGTTCATTGGGTCATCATCTAGTTTGGGGTATTCGTGAGCGGGTGACCACAAGAACGATAAATATATTAAATCCTTTTAAATCAGTCTCTTAAGTTGTTTGTGTCGATTGGGCCCAATTGCATGATTTCGATTAAAAAAGTGTTCATTGGAATTGGTATACTGCATCACTTCAAAATCGGGAGTGATGCATGAATTTCACCTTGTTGTTCGACTGGCTTAAGCACCTTGAGCCCAGCTCTGTCCCTACCATCGTGTTCTGTCTGGTAGTTTTGTTTTCCGCATTTTTTTGTGTGTTTTATCTTGGGCCATCATTTTTGGTGGCGAACAAGTTAAAGCAGGCTAGCAAGGGATTAGAAATACAGCATGAACTACCTGCTTCTGAAAAGTTAGAACAGGCTACAGCCATGTTTGCTGAGCCCAAATATCGGGCCATGAATCATGCATGGAAAGAATACGCTGACACTCTGCACAGACAGAGTGAATTGGTTGAGGGAGAGAGTCGATTAGTTGCTGTGCGAGCAACCTCCCTATCTGCCACTTTCTTCTCAGTGCCTAGTATTGTAGAGACGCCTCTCCGCACCGAGGTTTTCAAACACCTGCCAGGTGTACTGACAGGGTTAGGTATCGTAGGCACCTTCCTGGGTTTGATGTCGGGTTTGATGCATTTTGATGTGTCGGATCCTGCCAAGGTTACCGAAAGTGTCTCTCGCTTGCTCAATGACGTGCTTTTTGCTTTTGTTGGGTCTTCGATCGCAATCTTTGCATCCATCGTAGTGACTGGATTGGAAAAATGGCGTTGGGGACGTTGCCTCCAGTTACTGGAAAAGTTGACCGAGTCCATTGATGAACTCTTCAAGGGTGGTGTGGGTGAGGAATATTTAGCTGACTTGGTTAAGGCCAGTGAGGTATCCTGATTTTCACAGACAGTCCCGATTGTTACGATGAGACAATCGGGGGTATTGAATGAAATCGAGAGAACACTATTCACCAGAGTTTCGGGCAGAGGCGGTTCGACTGGTGTTGGAGCAAGGCCTTGGCCAAGCTGAAGCCGCCAGAAGGTTGGGTATTGCCAAAGGCACACTGAGCAACTGGGTGGTCGCAGCCAAAGGAGGAAAGGATACATCGGCCATTCCCGGAGCGCGTTCTGTCGCCGAGCTGGAGGCTGAAGTGGCCCGGCTACGCAAAGCTCTCGCACAAGCCAACATGGAGCGCGACATCATAAAAAAGGCCGCCGCGTACTTTGCTCAGGAGTCACTGCCAAGTACGCGTGGATAGCCAACCAAAAGGACATCTATCCCATTTCCGTTATCTGTCGTGTGCTGGAGGTCTCTCGTGCGGGCTTCTACCACTGGCGCCAGCGTCCACCGTCACAGCGCCAACAAGAAGATGAACGACTCAAGGTCGCCATTCGGGCTGCTCACAGCAAGACGCGCCAGAC